>JBASBA010000531.1:0-3560 GCA_049650885.1 Alteraurantiacibacter sp.
GTTTCGCGCCCCGATTTGGTGAGCGAAACATTGCCATCGTCGGCCACCTGGACGAGACCGGCATCTGCCTGCCGTTCAAGGTCCGCGTCGGTCCATTCCCAGCCTGATGTCCCGAGCATCGCATTCACTTGTGACAATGTGGCAGGCCCGCCTTTCAACAGGACTGAAAGCGCATAGTGATCGACTTGCGACAGGCCCTTCTCGGCCGCCTGCGTACGTACGCCATCGGTCAGCATGAAATAGGCACGGGCAACCAGGTAATTGAGATCGCGCGCATTCTCCGCGCCATCGTCCGCCTTTGGCATCGTCTTGCGGGCATACTTGCCGCGGTGGAACAGCAACGGTTCCTTTTCCGATTGCTCCAGATCGAGGACTTCGCCCACAAAGATGATATGGTCGCCGCCATCATAACGGTAGGCCGTGCGACATTCGAAGCGCGCGGCGCAGTCTAGCAGCAGCGGCACGTTGGCCTCACCGGTTTTGATATCCACACCTTCGAACTTGTCGATGCCGGGCGTGGCGAATTGATTGGAAAGAGCTTCCTGGTCAGCGCCAAGGATGTGCACTGCGAAGGCATCTACATTTGTGAAGGCATCGATGTTCGAAGATTTCTTTGCGAGGCTCCACAACACCAGCGGTGGGTCGAGCGAAACCGAGTTGAAGCTGTTGGCCGTCAGCCCGATTTTTCGCCCGTCATGACATGTCGTGACGATGGTAACTCCGGTGGCGAAATTTCCCAGCGCGTTCCTCAATGACTTTGCGTCGATCACAAATATTCCCCGCATCTTCCAAGAATAAAGAATATCCTCCTCATTCCACTATTGCAGCGATAGGCCCGTTTGTGGGTCGGCAACCTTTCAACGGATAGGGAAAGGCGACTCCCGGTTTGGCAAAAGGAGGATATCCGCAGAAAAGGCTAATTCTGCGGCAGCAGTCGTTCCCTGCCAAGCGATACGCACTGCAGCAACCACTCTTTGCCAGCTTTGACCCTGGCGAGATTTTGCGTGTCCCGGTGCGTCACGATCCAGAAGCTGCGCTGTATTGCCCTTTGTGAGCATACTTCCTCGAGATTGCTCGATTTCTCTGCAATGAAGCAAGGGAGAACACCGACCCCGGCACCGTCCACGACAAGGCGATATTGTGCATTTATGCTGGAAGATCGAATTTGCGCCTCAAGGCCGGCATGAAAGTCGTCCAGATAGTTCAATTCTGGCGCATAGAGCAGATCAGGGACATAACTCACCAGCGTGTGTCCCGTGGCGAGTTCCGCGGGCGTTGCGGGCATCCCGTGCTGATCGATGTAGGCCTTGCTCGCGTACAATTTGAGGCGGTAATCAGACAGCTTGCGGCAGAGAACAGGGCCAGCCTTGGGTCGAGAGAGCATCACGGCTATGTCGGCTTCGCGCCGCGATGGGCTGAGGAAGCCACTGTTGGCAACCAGTTCTATGGTCAATGCGGGATGGCTCGCGGAGAATTCCTTGAGGTAAGGCGTAAGGAACTGGCTGCCAAATCCTTCGGACACGCTTAGTCGCAAGGTGCCACTGAGGCCGGAATGCGATACCGCCACCTCGTCGATCATCCGGGCAACCTCTGCCATGCCCTCGGCCTTTGACAACAGTGCTTCGCCCGCTTCTGTCAGGACCTGGCCTTCACGGGTACGTTCGAATAGCGTGACCTCCAGCTTCTGTTCCAATCGCTTCAATCGTCGACCCAGGGTCGTTGGATCAAGCTTCAGGCTCTGCGCTGCCCGGCCAATCTGCCCGGCATGCGCTACTGTGAGAAAGACGCGCACATCATTCCAGTTAAGATCCTGCATATTTGCAGTTACTAAATGCAAAATTGAACCTTGTCTGTAACTTTTCAGTGCTGCAACGCAGGCTCCAATAATTGGAGGATGCTTTTCTCATGCGACAGATTGACCATTTCATCGTAGGCGGTGCCGGTTCGGCAGGCGCTGGCCGCAGGCATAAGGTGTGGAACCCCTCGACCGGCGAAGTGCAGGCGGAGGTTGCCCTCGGCGATGCCGCATTGCTGGAGCGCGCGATGGAAAATGCACGCAAGGTGCAGCCAGCCTGGGCTGCCACCAACCCGCAACGCCGCGCGCGGGTGATGTTCAAGTTCAAGCAGTTGATCGAAGACAACATGCAAGAGCTGGCAGAACTGCTTTCCAGTGAGCACGGGAAGGTGATCGACGACGCCAAGGGCGACGTGCAGCGCGGCCTCGAGGTCATCGAGTTTGCCTGCGGTATTCCTCAATCCCTGAAGGGCGAATATTCCAACGGTGCAGGGCCGGGTATCGATGTCTACTCGATGCGCCAGCCGCTTGGTATCGGTGCGGGGATCACGCCGTTCAACTTCCCTGCCATGATCCCGATGTGGATGTTCGGCATGGCGATCGCGGCGGGCAATGCCTTCATTCTCAAACCGAGCGAGCGCGACCCCAGCGTGCCTGTGCGCCTGGCGGAGCTGTTCCTTGAAGCCGGAGCGCCCGAAGGGCTGTTGCAGGTGGTGCATGGCGACAAGGAAATGGTCGATGCCATCCTCGATCACCCCGATATCGCGGCAGTCAGCTTCGTCGGCAGCAGCGATATCGCCCATTACATCTATGAACGCGGTGCAGCGAACCACAAGCGGGTGCAGGCATTTGGCGGGGCGAAGAACCATGGCATCGTGATGCCCGATGCCAATCTCGATCAGGTGGTGAACGATCTTGCTGGGGCCGCCTTCGGTTCTGCAGGCGAGCGCTGCATGGCGCTGCCGGTGGTTGTGCCCGTGGGCGAAGACACAGCAGAGCGTTTGAGAGAGAAGCTGATCCCTGCGATCAATGCCCTGCGCATCGGCGTCTCCAACGATCCAGAAGCGCACTATGGCCCGGTGGTGACGCCGGAACACAGGGCGCGCATCGAAAGCTGGATCGACACCGCCGAGAAGGAAGGTGCCGAAGTCGTGATCGACGGGCGGGGATTCAGCCTGCAAGGTCACGAGAAAGGCTTCTTCGTGGGGCCTACGCTGCTGGATCACGTCACTCCCGACATGGAAAGCTACCAGGAAGAGATTTTCGGCCCAGTCCTTCAGATCGTTCGGGCAAACGACTTTGAAGAGGCGCTGCGCCTGCCCAGCGAGCACCAGTACGGCAATGGCGTTGCCATCTTCACCCGCAACGGCCACGCCGCGCGCGAATTTGCGCACCGTGTGAACGTGGGCATGGTGGGGATCAACGTACCGATCCCCGTGCCGGTATCTTACCACTCGTTCGGCGGGTGGAAGCGTTCGGGCTTTGGCGATATTGACCAGTACGGTATGGAAGGCCTGCGGTTCTGGACCAAGTCGAAGAAGGTAACCCAACGCTGGCCCGATGGCGGCGGCGATGGCAGCAACGCCTTCGTCATCCCGACGATGGGCTGAGGAGCCATGCAGAAACTCTTTCCTTCCGCCGAAGCTGCTTTGGAGGGCGTGCTGCACAATGGCATGTTAATCGCCAGCGGCGGTTTTGGCCTGTGCGGCATCCCCGAACGGTTGCTGAAGGCTATTCAGGACAGCGGCGTGAAAGACCTCACCTT
>JBASBA010000532.1:0-3888 GCA_049650885.1 Alteraurantiacibacter sp.
TCCCGGCATGGGGTCGAGGCGACGGATGGCACGCTTCCTACGTCCAGAAGATATTGAGATCGCGAGCAACCGTCGGCGAGTTGCAGCCACACCGAAAGATTGGCGGCAAGCGGATTGCAGAAGGCGAACCACTTCCGAACTTTTATCCAGCCGTAATTGACGAGAGCCTATATTCTCGGGCGCAGGCTGATCGCCGCTCCCGAACTGGCATGAGTGGAAGGAGAGGAAAGCGCATCAGCAATCTATTCGCTCGCATAGCAAAATGCGGATCGTGCGGTTCGCAGATGACGTTCCGCAATAAAGGCCCCGTCGGTGAGCAGTATCTTGTTTGCGACGCCGGTCTAAGGGGTCGGTCCTGTGAGTTTACAGTGCACTTCAACTATCCAGCAATGGAAACAGCGGTCATCGAACAAACGCTTCACCTCGCGCTGAATGATGGGCATTTTGCCGCACCTGCGGAAGTGCGGTCACTTGAAAACGAACTGGCCGAATACGGTCGGCACCTTGCGGAACTAGAGGGCCGCAAGAAGCGGCTCATTGACGTGTTATCTCGAATGGATGATCTCGAAGTGGAGGATCAGGTCCGTCAGATTGGGGCAGA
This sequence comes from Alteraurantiacibacter sp., assembly GCA_049650885.1. GTDB lineage: Bacteria > Pseudomonadota > Alphaproteobacteria > Sphingomonadales > Sphingomonadaceae > Alteraurantiacibacter. Next base: position 602 of record JBASBA010000532.1, read on the forward strand.
AGCATCGGCGGTTAAAGCGAGTATCAAAAACACGGAAGGCAGTCTCATCAGCGCGCGGGGTGTCACTTCCCCAAAGGAGAACATCGCACGCATCCGACGATTGCTGGCGTCAATGCACAGTGAGGACGATGTGGAGTGCTCAATAGCCCGAGGCACAATCCAGCAAGCCCTGCGATCATTGATCCAATCCATTACATGTAACCCAACAGATCAGATAGTGTTGGTTGATTTGGGTGAAACCGAGTTCTGTCTGGATCGACATGGGATTTTACAATCAGAAGGGGGCCGAGAGCTAGGCATCTCGAAGCTGATGGCACTGCGCGAGCGCGGGTGGGTCGTGACGAAATACAAAGATCACCCGGCCATAGGTAAGCGAAAGCCGAACGAGGCATGATACTATCACTTGTGCCAGCGCTATCCATCATTCAAGCTGCCGCAGGTCAGTCTTTCGACTACACTCCTTACCAAGACCGGTTGGCAGCGCCTGTTGTTCGTGCGATGTTCTCGCCTCAAGAGGACATATAATGCTGACAGAACAACTGGATCAAACTCGCCTTACTGTGTCTCCAACTCTCGATCCGGGCAGGCGGTCGAAGCTTGGGCAGTTCATGACGCCGGGTCGCATCGCAGAGTTCATGGCAAGCATGTTCGATGAACTGCCTGACAATGTTCGCCTACTTGACGCAGGTGCTGGCATGGGCGCGCTTACTGCGGCTTTCGTGCTCGAGGCCTGCCGTCGAGATCGGAAGCCGAAGTCGATGGATGTCACTGTCTACGAGGTCGATCCTTCGCTAGCGGCGATCCTGCGTGAGACGCTGGCGAGTTGCGCGGACGAGTGTGCGAAGGTCGGCATCGCGTTTCGGTCGCGCGTAGTGCTAGCCGACTATATCTTGGATGCGGGCCAGCCACTGCTGACAAAACGGCGACATTACAACTGCGTGATCCTGAACCCGCCCTATGCGAAGATCAGTTCAGGCTCCGATTGGCGGGCTGCGCTGCGAACTGTCGGGATTGAGACAGTTAATCTCTACACTGCGTTCGTGGGTCTAGCCTTGCTTCAGATGGAGCAAGGCGGCGAACTCGTGGCTATCACGCCCCGTTCGTTCTGCAACGGTCCCTACTACCAGCCGATCCGCGAACTGATCTTGGGCGAAAGCGCCTTGCTGACCCTCCACGTGTTTGAGGATCGCCGCACCGCCTTCAAGGACGACGACGTCCTGCAAGAGAACCTGATCTTCCAACTACGCAAGGGCGGGTCACAAGGGCCGGTTCGGCTCTCGACAGACGGCGGCATGGCTCGCGATGTGGTCTTTGCGGAGATCGTCTCGCCGCAAGATCGCCATCGTTTCATCCGCTTTCCCGTCGCAGGCGACGATCTTGCCGAGCGCGTGCAGGCGCTGCCATGCCGACTGGCCGACCTCGGCATTACCGTATCCACGGGCCGGGTGGTGGACTTCAGGGCGAAGGAGCATCTGCGCAAGATGCCGGGCGCTGGCACCGTCCCGCTCGTCTACCCCGCGCACTTCGAGAATGGACGTGTGGGCGGCGCGATTGTTGACTTCAAGAAGCACAACGCACTCGCCGACAACGCGCAAACCGCGTCGCTGATCGTGCCGGGCGGAACCTACGTGCTCACCAAGCGATTTTCGGCCAAAGAGGAGAAGCGCCGCCTTGTAGCTGCCCTATATGACGGCGGGCCGGTGGGGTTCGAGAACCATCTCAACTACTTCCATGCTGGCGGGCGGGGCTTGCCAGAAAGGTTGGCGCAGGGCCTAGCCAACTTCCTCAACTCGGAAGCGGTGGACGACTACTTCCGGACATTCTCCGGCCATACGCAGGTGAACGCGACCGACTTGCGGAACCTACACTTTCCGACCGTCGTGCAGCTTGAGGCGCTGGCTGACACAAATGACGTCGACGCAGCCGTCCGCGCGCTTCTCTAGCCTTCCGTCTTGAACTGTTTGGCCGGGTCGCCCTGTATCCACAGGTAGCTGCCCACAGCGAGGTTGGTATGAACGGCTTGCCGGGCGGCGGCGTCTTTCCACGACCGATAAGTGGTGGTGAAGCCGATCCCCGCCTTGCCGCACCGGGTAGCGAGCTTGGTCATCTGGGCCACTTTGTGCAGATCGACCTCGCCATCGCTGGTCACTGCTTCAATCACCCAAATATGATCCGTGTCCGGGTGCCAAAGCAGCACGTCCGGCATTGCATCCTCCAATCGAAGCTCGATCCCGGCTGCGACCAGCTTTTCGCGCTCCGCCGCCGTGATGCGGTCGCCATCGCTGTCGTCGATGTAGAGCACCTGATAGCCGGGCAGGAACCGGGGTGCATAGTGATCTGCACTTGCGCGGATCAGGTCGGCGTGCCCGTTGTCAATGAGCTTGCTGGCGGCCTCCGCCATTTCAGCCTGAAATGCGCGCCGCTCGCGGGACACATCCTCTTGCGCCCAGTCTCGCAGCATCACCGCCCATGCGTCCGCTGGGGCCATCAAGATGGCTTTCAGGCCCTCGTTGAGGCGATAGCTTGAGTTCGGCGACTTGGCTTTGACATGTCCAGCGATGAACGCGCCATTCTCCAATGTGATCGCCTCGAACCCGCCAAGCTCGCGTAGCGGCTTGATCCAGTAATCCCGGCCCTCGCGGTCCAGCTTTGTTTGCCCACGCTGCAGGATGCCAATATGGCAAGCCATGTGGGCAGTGGTTGCTCCATCAGCGATCTTCGTTCCAGCGGGAGCTTTGGAAAACCAACTATCGGTTTGATCGTCGAGCAGCGCGAACACGCCATCCACAAGATCGTTGTTCGCGCCAAGATGCAGCGCGGCCAGAACTTCCCGGATACGCTTCTTCGTGACCCCTTGGAAGCTGCTCGGTGTGCCGCCCGTTTTCTTACGCAGTTCACCTACTTTGTCATGCAATGCCATCAATGCGTCCCTGCTACCTGATCAATCACCGCGACAGGTAGCCTTGTTCGGTATGGAGAGGCAACGGCGGTGGGCGCATATAGCCCTGCCCCAGCGAGACAGTGCCAGCAGCGACAAAGCTGTCTCACTGAAGCCCGTTGCACCGCAGTGGGACAGTCTCCCGCAAGGTCTTGGACCTATGCGGCACTTCGCAACGGTTGCAACGACGTAAGCGTCATTCGATGCTGGTCTCGCTCGGCGGTGGTTCGCGACGGACCTGCATCAGCCGCCACTGCACATAGTTTTTGTGCTGGCAGGTATGACAGGAAAATGAGCCAACCTCGTCGTGCCTCATGTCGAGGAAGAACCTCCAAGGCATGTGATTGGC
>JBASBA010000533.1:0-1673 GCA_049650885.1 Alteraurantiacibacter sp.
CGGTAGGACGGCAGAGCCGGCTGTCCTCCGGACCTTCCACAATGGGCCGGCCGATGAGGATCGGATGCGCCATCATCTAGTCGATCAACTCAGCATGGGTCAGGGCTGGATCGTCGAGTCCGAGATCGTCGGAGGGCGCGCCCGTGCGCCGCAGCAGACCGCGCGGGGCGATCCCCATCGCCGCGATCAGCGCCTCGCCTCGCGCCCTCGATGGAGGGGCCTCAAATAACCGGATCACCCCCGGCTCGACGCCGGATCGCCGGATCATGGGGAGCGCCTTGCGCGACGCACCGCAGGCGGGATTGTGGCAGATGATGACCATGGATCAGGCTCCTGCAAAGCGGCTGGGGTGCGGTTGGCGAAGGCCACGGGCAACAGCATCACCGGCACCTCGACCAGCAAGTCCACTACGGTGGCGAGCGCCGCCTCCAAGTTCAACCCGAAGAGGCTGATTGCGACGGCGGCGGCCAGCTCGAAAAATCCATCTACCCCATCGATGGTGTACAATAGCCTCATCCCACTCGCCGCCGTCGGGTCGTGCATTCGTCTAAGGCCGGAGGATTTTGACCACGTCCGCCTCTCGAGACATTGCTCCGCAATGTCTTGCCGGGCAGCGGGATCCTGCGACGTCGTCGAGAGCCGGACGCATGACGGAAGCAAGCTTCGTATGCTCAGCGTCGACGATGGGTTCATTGGGGAATGGCTGGCTATCCGGATCGACCGGAAGCTGCCACGACCGCCGTGGCAGGCCCGCACGATCGTCACCGAAAGGCGCACATCTAAAAGATGATCGGTGAGCAAGATGCCGGATTGGGCCCCGACAACGGTTTCCGGCAAGTCTCCCGAAAGCACGAGAACAACCGGATCGAAGGCAATCGTGCGATCCACAAGCGCCGGCTCCGCCAGATGCTTTGTCTGCCGGGACTGACGACGGCGAAGGCCGCACTGAAGGGCCTCGAGACAGTCCGAGCGATCCGCCGCGCCGAGTTCGACACCTGCGAGACCGGCATGCTGGACGAGATCAGCTTCGTGCGGAGCCTGTTCCATGACGCCCGCAAGGCGGTTTGAGCAACCCGCAAACCGGGCCGGTGTCAGCCTCCATCGATCCCTGCAATGCCCCCAAACCCTTACAGCGGGCGGAGATGATCGCGAAGGACGGTTGACACGGCATGCTCCGGCATCCTGTTCTCGGAGGAGGTGCGATCGCCGTATGGATCTTACGGTTCTCGTGACCATGAAGCGCGCATGCAGGCGAGGACATGACGAAGAAATTCCGCCAGGTCGCCGCCTTGCCATTCCGGACAAGTGATACGGGGGCGATCGAAATGCTCTTGGTGACGACACGCGGCAGTCGAAGGTGGATTCCCCCCAAGGGCTGGCCCCTTCCGGGGAGAACGAACTGGGCGGCAGCTCGCTTCGAAGCGCTGGAGGAAGCCCGGGTAAGCGGGCCGATCGGAAGCAAGCCACTCGGGCGGTTTGGCTATTGGAAGAAATCCGACAAATCGACGGTCCACATGGTGACCGTCTATCCTCTTCGCGTGACCCGCATGCACAAGACGTGGGATGAAAAGATGCAACGCGAGCGTCGCTGGTTCACCCCCTGCAGCGCGGCGGATGCCGTCGAGTTTCCACAACTCAGAAAACTCCTGAAGTCTCTCGATCCGGATGGCAGG
>JBASBA010000534.1:0-2815 GCA_049650885.1 Alteraurantiacibacter sp.
GGATGCGGGTGTCGAAATCCCATCCGATCAGAAGGATACGCTGGCGTGCCTTCAGCATCGCTTGCTGGATCAGATCGAAATAATCGGCACCATCAATAACCACGCGAACGCGCCGCGCGTGGGCATAGCGCCACACACCCGGTTCGACAGAGGTATCGTCGAAATCCTCGACGCGTTTTTCAATTTTGGTCAAATGCCCTTCCCCAAGGTGATGCGACTATTCCTGCGCATCTTCCATCTTTTCCGGGGTCACCTTGGCCTCATCCTTCTCTTCACGCTTACGGCGATCGAAAACTTCGCGCATGTGCTGGCGGTCTTCATCGGTAAGATACGGTTCGAATTCGGGGAAGTGATCTTCCTCTTCCTCGTTGATGTGGTGGCGGTAATCGTGATCCAGCTTCTTGAAAGCGGCCATCCAGGCAGATGATGACATATCCTGTGCCGCCAGATCATTCAGCAGTTCGTTCAGCTCGTGATGCTCTGCAACAGAGTGCCGTGTCATGTCCGTGGTAGGGGGCTTGCGCAGCATGGTTGAATAAAGCGCCTGCTCCTCTGCCGCTGCATGGCTCTTCACTTCCTTGGTGAACTGTTCAAGCAAATCCTTGCGCTCGTCGCTCTCGCCGCTGGTCTCGGCCATCTTGTTGAGGATGGCGCGGTGCGATTCGTGGTCTTTCTTGAGGCGGGCGAAGATATCGTCGGACATGGAAGGCTCCTGTTTTGTAGGCTTGCACATTGAACAGGTGAGCGGTGCGTGGGTTCCATCAGACACACGGAATACCCCAAAGGCCGTAGCTCGGTAATCAGCGGGCCGTGCAACGCCTCGAAATGCAGACTGACCAAACAAAAAAACCCACCCCTTTGCAGGGATGGGCTTTTCTGGTGCGCCAGGAAGGATTCGAACCTCCGGCCGCCTGATTCGTAGTCAGGTACTCTATCCAGCTGAGCTACTGGCGCACTTGAGAGGCGGGCACATAAGCGGGGTGTTACAGCTTGGCAACCCTGAAATGGCGTATATGCGACAATAGTTTCCGGTCCATAGGGGCCAGGGCCAGCGCGGCGGCTTGCTCTGCATCGAACCAACCCCACAGCTGCCCGTCGCGGCCGTGCGGATCGCAGGCATCGAGAGAGGCAGTGTAAAGATTCAAGACAACCGTCCGCTCCCCCGATTCTTCTGCAAAATGTGCTGGGACGAGGGTTGACGGATCGAGCTTTATCCCAAGTTCTTCATCAACCTCGCGCGCCAGCGCAACCCGCGGTGTTTCCCCGCGTTCCACCTTTCCCCCCGGAAACTCCCACAGACCACCGTGATGTTTTCCGGCCAGCCTCTGCTGCAGCAATAAGCGCCCGTCGGGAGCGAATAGAGCGAGCGCCACCACCAGTATCCATGTCGGATTATTTTCCACTTTCACCTGCCGTTGAAAGGTATTGTTAAATCTATGCTGCAAAACACCACCTTGTCGCACTTTATTTAGGGGATATGCATTGGTTGCGAAGAATTTTCTCAAGCGTCTTTTGCGCGATACCCAGGGTGCGACTGCTGTAGAATACGGCTTGATTGCCGGGTTGATCGTGATCGGCATGCTTACCGCACTTAAAGGGTTCGCCAGTGAAACGAGCGAAATGTGGGACGTGGTCGAGATCAAAGTCGGCACTGCTGGTGATTGATAAGGCAGTTAGCATTTTATCAATACATCATACGTAGAAATCAGATCGCTCTCTCGGAGACTTCCGATGAGCCGGGTACCGAAGACTTAAACCAGGAGACTACAATATGACCTTCTTCAAGAACATGATCCGCGACGAACAGGGCGCCACCGCCATCGAGTATGGCCTGATCGCAGCCCTCATCGCAGTTGCCGCAATCACCGCAATGGACGCTCTTGGCGGCAGCTTGACCAACACCTTCGGCGAAGTTTCGACCGAACTGAACGACGCTAACGACGCTAACGGCTAATATAGTCGCAAGCTAGCAATCGGGGCGTCAGGGAGACCTGGCGCCCCTTTTGTTTTGCGCGATGTGATAGCGTAAAAAAAGGGGGCCGACATCACGTCGGCCCCCTTTTTTCTTAGCTGGAAAGGCGTCTCAATTTGACCGGACGACAAGCTTGTATTCGCGGCCCGGAACAAGTTGTTCGTTGGCAGACAATCCGTTCAACACGCGGAAGCGGGCTTCCTGGCCGTCGGTATAAGCCATGCGGTTGGAAAGCGTTCGCACCGAATCGCCACGTCCGGCAGTCACCACGTCAACCCGGCGCGGCACCACGGCGTTCGCTTCACTTGAACTGATGCGACGCATCGACTGATACAGTGAATTGAATGTACCTGCCTGTCCGGCCGGCGTTATCGAGACAAAGTGATACGCCGTGTCGTTCGAGAATTCATATGCGAACACGGTAACGTCAACCTCCTGCTGCCCGTTATTGACACGCGCGGTGCCATAGGCTGCGGGCAGACCATTCACATTTGTCCGCTCGATATTAGAGGGTGTGACCTGTTGCTGCTCTCCACCCAAAGCGGTGAAAACATTGCGGACGTAGCTGTTCAGATCGCCGCTGAATGGCCCCACCGTCATCTGCGAACGGCCCTGATCGCCATTGATCGTCACCGCGCGCGTGCCATTCACCATGTAGAAACCTTGCGGGGCGGTGAAGCTGATCCGCAGCTGCGGATGGATGAACTGACGCCCCTCGATTACGCCCTGTTCGGGATCGTCACCATAGATCATTCCATCGATTCGGTTGAGGAAGGTGTCGCGATTCACAACGCCCGTGCCGCCTTGCGCCAATTGGCGGGCGTTCTGCACCCGGCTGGCAGG
>JBASBA010000535.1:0-1827 GCA_049650885.1 Alteraurantiacibacter sp.
GGATCGGACCGCGTGCTGAAAGCGATGAACCGCTCTCACACAGCGGAAAGCTATCTGAAGCTGCTCGACAAGTTTCGCGAAGTGCGCCCCGATATCGCATTAAGCGGTGATTTTATCGTCGGTTTCCCCGGTGAAACAGATGCAGAATTTGAAGAAACCCTGCAACTGGTGGACGCGGTGGGCTATGCCTCTGCCTTCAGCTTCAAATACTCCCCTCGCCCCGGCACGCCTGCTGCAACGATGGACGGTCAGGTTGCTCTGGAGGTGATGGATGAACGCTTGCAGCGTTTACAGGCGCATCTTGGCCGCGATCAACACGCTTTCAACAAGGCCAGCGTGGGCAAGACCTGCGACGTGCTGATCGAGCGCAAGGGCCGCAGGCCGGGCCAGTGGCTGGGCAAATCGCCGTGGCTGCAATCGGTGTTCTTCGATTCCGAAATGCAGATAGGCGATATGGTTCGTGCCGAACTGGTGCAGGCCGGTCCAAGTTCGCTTGAAGGGCGGCTGCTGGAAACCGTTACTGCCTAGCAAGCGTTTGATAACACGCGGCGCAACCATAACATTTTGATGACTATCCACCGCGTTGTGGCGTCGTTACGCTTGTCTATGGGCCAAGGCGGCCTACATTCGGAATATCAGCGCGAAAGGAATCGCCAGAACACACATGGCCCGTAAACAACACCGTGATGGCGGCAACCATACCGCCACGATCGCCCATCCGGAACAGCGGCGCGATGCCTCAACACGCGCCCGGGTGGAGGTTTCCTTCGATGATCAGGCCGTGCTTGGCGCGCTGTTCGGTGAATTTGACGCCAATCTCGTGCAGATAGAGAACCGCCTCGGTGTGTTTATCGCTGCACGCGGCGACACCATCTCGATCGAAGGTATGGAAGACCAGGTGGCGCGCGCACGCGAAGTGTTGCTGAAGCTGCACGAAAAGCTGCTGACGGGCGAGGAAATGGACGCTGGCGCAATCGACGCGCTTATCTCCATGTCTGACGAGCCGACCCTGGACGGCATCATCACCGGCGATGCCAAGGTGCCGCCGATCATGATCCGCACCCGCAAGAAAACGATCAGCCCCCGCAGCGTGACGCAAGGCAGCTACATGCACCAGCTGGCCAGCAAGGATATGATATTCGCGCTGGGTCCAGCAGGGACGGGTAAAACCTATCTGGCCGTTGCACAGGCTGTCAGCCAGCTGATCACCGGCAGCGTGCAACGCCTGATTCTGTCGCGCCCGGCGGTGGAGGCGGGTGAACGGCTTGGCTTCCTGCCGGGGGACATGAAGGAAAAGGTCGATCCCTATCTGCGCCCGCTTTACGATGCGCTGTACGATTGCATGCCGCCAGAACAGGTGGACCGCCGCATCGCCAGCGGAGAGATCGAGATCGCGCCCATCGCCTTCATGCGCGGGCGCACGCTGGCCGATGCTTTCGTGATTCTCGACGAAGCGCAAAACACGACCAGGGAACAGATGAAGATGTTCCTCACCCGCTTTGGCCAGAACAGCCGCATGGTCATCTGCGGCGATCCGCGGCAGGTGGATATACCTGGCGGCGACAGGATGAGCGGCCTTGCCGATGCAGTTAAGCGCGTTGAGGGGCTGGAAGGTATCGGCGTGACCCGCTTCACCGCGGCAGACGTGGTGCGCCATCCCATCGTGGGGCGCATCGTAGAAGCCTATGAGGGCGAAAACGCCGCCTGATCGCCGTGGAACTGGAAATTGACATCGAGGACTGGCCAGACGGTGACTGGGAAGCCGTGGCAGAACGCGTGGCCGATGCCGCACGGCAGGTTGCGCCGGAATTGGCCAATCCGCGCCTT
>JBASBA010000536.1:0-7337 GCA_049650885.1 Alteraurantiacibacter sp.
GAACACACGGATCGTCACCGCGCTCTGGTTGTCCTCGGCAGTGGAATAGACCTGTGCTTTCTTCGTCGGGATCGTGGTGTTGCGGTCGATCATGCGGGTGAAGACACCGCCCAGCGTTTCGATACCCAGCGAAAGCGGGGTAACGTCCAGCAGAAGAACATCCTTCACGTCACCCTGCAGTACGCCAGCCTGGATGGCAGCGCCCATGGCCACGACTTCGTCGGGGTTCACGCCGGTGTGAGGCTTGGAACCGAAGAACTCTTCCACGACTTCGCGAACCTTGGGCATACGGGTCATACCGCCAACCAGGATCACTTCGTCGATGCCGCTCTTGTCTACACCGGCATCGGCCAGTGCCTTCTTGCACGGCTCAAGCGTGCGCTTGATCAGATCGCCTACAAGCTGCTCCAGCTTGGAACGGCTGATGGTCTCGACCAAGTGCAATGGCGTGGACGAACCACCTTCCATGCGCGCGGTAATGAAGGGCAGGTTGACCTCTGTGGTCTGCGAGCTGGAAAGCTCGATCTTGGCCTTCTCGGCGGCTTCCTTCAGGCGCTGCAGAGCAAGCTTGTCGGTCTTCAGGTCCATGCTTTCCTTCTTCTGGAACTGCTCGGCCAGGTATTCGACAATCACGTTGTCGAAATCCTCGCCACCCAGGAAGGTGTCGCCGTTGGTGGATTTCACTTCGAAAACGCCGTCGCCGATTTCCAGCACGGACACGTCGAACGTACCGCCGCCAAGGTCATAAACGGCGATGGTCTTGCCGTCGTCCTTGTCCATGCCATAGGCAAGCGCGGCCGCAGTCGGCTCGTTGATGATGCGTTCTACTTCGAGGCCGGCGATCTGGCCGGCATCCTTGGTTGCCTGACGCTGGGCGTCATTGAAGTATGCGGGAACGGTGATCACGGCCTTGGTTACCGTCTCGCCAAGATAGCTCTCGGCTGTTTCCTTCATCTTCTGAAGGATGAAGGCGGAAACCTGGCTAGGCGAATATTCCGTGCCGCCAGCTTCGACCCAGGCGTCACCGTTCTTGCCCTTGACGATGTCATAGGGGACCAGATCCATATCCTTCTTGGTGGTTGGATCGTTGAACGGGCGCCCGATCAGGCGCTTGATTGCAAAAAGCGTGTTGTCAGGATTGGTAACTGCCTGGCGCTTGGCTGGCTGGCCGATGAGGCGCTCGTCATCCTTGGTGAATGCCACGATAGACGGCGTGGTGCGCGCGCCTTCGGAATTTTCGATAACCTTGGGCTTGCCGCCTTCCATCACGGCGACGCAGCTGTTGGTGGTGCCAAGGTCGATACCGATAATCTTACTCATAATTCCCCATCTCTTTCAAAGTTGGACGTTGCGCGTTCGGCCTCCCATGACTGGCAAGACCCATGCCGCAACTCGATAAAAGCTGTGTATCGAGGGCGGATATAGGTGCGCTTTTGCTTGGCACAAGGGACTGCGCGCTCTAGAAATCCGCGCATTCTTTTCGAGGGGTTTATGATGAATACCAAGAGCATTTTGGCATCCGCGGCAGTGCTTGGCCTTGCGCTGGGCATCACGGCATGTGGCGCGGAACAGCCGGAAGAAGTCGAAGTTGTCGCCGATACAGACTGCGCGCCGGGGATTGAAGTTCGCGACGCCTGGCTGGCGCTGGCGGCAGTGGAAGGCAATCCGGCAGCCGTCTATTTCGATATCGAAAACACCGGCGCCACCAGTCGCATGATCCGTTCTGCCAGCGTCCTGGGGTTTGGCAGCGCCGCCCTGCACCAGACCAGCGAATACAATTTCGCACCTTCGATGGACGAATTGATGCAGGTAGAAGTGCCCGCAGGCGAAACACTGGCATTCGAGCCGGAGACCATGCACGTGATGGGGATGAGCCCGGACAATTCTCTGGAAGTGACTGACGAGACAGAAGCAACGCTTACCTTCGTGGGCGGCGACAAATGCAGCTTCCCCGTGGAAGTGCGCGCGGCGGGCGATGCCCCTGCAGACGAGGCAGAGTAATCCGAAGGACATGAACGAGGCGAGCGCGATCTCCTGCCCCATTGGCGGCGAACGACCGTTGAGCAAGGGGGAAATTGCGCTCGCCCAAACGATGTTCGGAGATGCGATAGATTATGCAAAGGTGCGGATAAGACGTCGTAAATGGGCGTTTTTCCAGCCCAGGCGTATAACAATGGCTCCGCGCGGGCATATCCACTTTCACCCGCTTGGCGACAGTTATTGCGAGGATTTCGCCACTGCTGCGAAGCGGCGGCAAGCCCTTTTCATCCATGAGATGACGCATGTCTGGCAAACGCAAACTCGCGGTGACTGGTATCTCGTGCTGAACCGGATGCCGTGGGCCAGATATGATTACATGCTGAAGCCCGGATTGCCGCTTACCGGCTATGGCATTGAGCAACAGGCGCGGATCGTCGAGCACGCCTTCCTTTTGCGCAACGGATTCAAACTGGCAGGTGTAGCAGACCCGGCTGCGTATGATGTGCTGGTGAATTTTGCCGGATCGGCGCGCGCGTGAACGACTTTGAGTTTATCTTCGTCCTCTACGCGCTGCTGCTTGGCCTGTCGCTGGTGGAGGTTCTGGGAGGTTTGGGTCGCGCTCTTGAGCTGGAGTTCGCCACGGACGCCAACGGCGATGACGGCAAATTCAGGATAGGTTGGCTGACGCCGCTGATGGCCGTTTTCGTTATGGTCGATCTGATGAGTTTCTGGATGTTCGCATGGACAATCCAGGCGCTTGTCACGGTTTCACCGGCCATGTTGCTGGGCGTCATGGCCTTTGCGAGCGCCTATTACCTGGCGGCCAGGCTGGTTTTTCCCAGCGACCCAAAAAGTTTCTCGGCCCTGGATACCCATTACTATCGCGTCTCGCGGACAATTTTCGGGATACTGATCGGGTTGGTTGTCGTGCAATGGGCGTACCTGCTGACCATTCCCCAAGTGCAAAGCGCACTGATGACCCCGCTCAGTATTGGTATGACGCTGGCTTTCGTCGTAATGATGATTGCTGCCATTCTGATATGAAATCAGCGCGTACAAGCTATTCTGCTTGTCGCGCTGATTGTTCGATATCTGGTGCTTTATCTGGCCATCTAGAGCGCTATCGCCCTGGATCCATCGGTCAGAAGTAGCGCTGGTAATCGTCGTCGTAACGGCAGTCGTCATCGACGTAGCGGCCATCGCCGTAATAGCCGTCACATTGATCGTTCTTGTCCGATACATAGCCAACCACAGCGCCGATTGCGGCGCCGGCCAATGCGTAAGTTTCTATATCTTCACCCAAAAGGGCTGCACCCGCGGCACCGGCGGCTGCACCGGCAAGCCCGCCTTCGACGGCATAATTTTCAGCACAGGCACCCAGCCCGAGGGTGGATGCAACCAATGCTGGTGCGAACAATAGCTTATTCATAGTGGTCTCCTTTTCCCCTGTCGCCAGAGGGTTACGATCAAACCACTATGCCGGTTCCGCTATGAATGACCGATTACGGCTTCTTTGCCACGCCCACCATGCTGGCGCGCAGCAGACGATCCTTGATCATGTACCCTGCCTGCATCTCCTGCACCACGGTGCCCGGTTCCGCATCATCGGTGGGCACTTCCATCATCGCCTGATGCTGATTGGGATCAAGCGGCAGACCCATTGCGGCGATGCGCGTGATGCCGTGCTGGGTAAAAACCTTGTCCAGTTCCCGCTGTGTAGCCTGGATTCCGGCGACGAGACCCTTGAACTTGCTGTCTTCGCGCAGGTCTTCAGGGATGGCGTCGATGCCGCGGGCAAGATTATCCGCGACGCTCAGGATATCGCGGGCAAATCCGGTGGCGGCATAGGCGCGTGCGTCCTGCACCTCCTTTTCCAGGCGACGGCGCTGGTTTTGCGCTTCTGCCTTGGCGTACAGGGTTTCCTGCTTGGCTGCTTCCAGATCATCTCGCAGCTGTGCCAGTTCCGCTTCGAAATCCTGGCCTTCTTCTTCGCCGTCCTCGTCATCCGACAGGAATTCTTCGGGCACGCCCTCAAGTTCGTTTTCAACTGCGTCGTCGCGGCTATTTTCAATATCGCTCATCTGTCTCGCTAACCAAATCTCTTGCCCAGGGAATGGGCGGTAAAGTCCACCATGGGAACGACGCGCGCGTAATTCAACCGCGTCGGCCCTATCACACCCAGCACGCCTACCACCTTGCCCTCCCGATCACGATAGGGCGCAGCGATCACGGACGAGCCGGAAAGCGCGAACAGGCGGTTTTCCGCACCGATGAAGATGCGGGTCGATTCGGCCTGCCGCGCGCTGTCGAGCAATTGTGCTACCGATTGCTTGTTTTCAAGGTCGTCCAGCAATTGGCGCACGCGTTCGAGATCTGTCGCGGCGCTTTCATCCACCAGATTTGATGCACCCCGCACGATCAGGACGGGGCGCTTTGCCGCATCCTCGCTCCAGGTTGCGATACCGGCTTTCACCAATCGCTGGCTGGCCTCGTCCAACTCGCTTTTCCCTGACAGGATATCGGCCTGCATCAGTCGGGCCGCGTCGGCAAGGGTGCGGCCGCGAAGGCGTGCCGTGATGTAGTTGCTGGCTTCCAGCAATGTGCCGGCGGCTACCGGACCATCGAGGTTAAGGACACGGTTTTCCACGTGCCCGTCTTCTCCCACAAGCACGGCCAGCGCGCGCCGCTCGTCCAGCGGGACGAGATTGATCTGCGAAAGCTGCGCCTCTCTTTGCGGCACCATCACCATGCCAGCCGCGCCGGAAAGATTGGAGAGAAGGGAGCTGGTGTTTGCCAGCGCCTCCTCGATCGGGCCGGGCTGGCCAAGCTGCGTCTCGATGGCGGCGCGTTCGGCCTGCGTTGGCTCTGCCACCTGCATGATGCCGTCAACGAACAGCCGCAGGCCAAGGTCGGTTGGCAAGCGCCCAGCACTGGTGTGGGGCGCGGCCAGCAGGCCAAACCCTTCCAGTTCGCTCAGGACGGAACGGATCGACGCTGGCGAAAGGTTCACTTCCTCGCGCCGGGCAATCGTCTTGGAGCCAACCGGCTGCCCGCTGGCGAGGTAATCTTCCACCACCAGACGAAAGATCTCGCGTGCGCGGTTGGTCAATTCATTGATTGGTGGAGAAGCCATGACAGGACCTTATCTAGCCGCTAGGGCCTCTGGCGCAAACATCCCATCGGAGAAATACATGCGACCTTCCGGCCGTGCGCCTGACGAAATGCGCACCATCACCATCGAAACCGGCTTTACCAAACATGCTGAGGGCAGCTGCCTGATCAGCTTTGGCGAAACCCGTGTGCTGTGCACAGCCAGCGTTGAAGAGCGCATTCCGCCATGGCTGCGCGGAAAGGGCCAGGGCTGGGTGACAGGCGAGTATTCCATGCTGCCACGCGCCACCCACACCCGCGGCAGTCGTGAAGCGGCCAAGGGCAAGCAGAGCGGCCGTACACAGGAAATTCAGCGCCTTATCGGACGTTCCTTGCGCGCTGTCTGTGATATGGAAAAGCTGGGCGAACGCCAGATCACCCTGGATTGCGATGTTATCCAGGCCGATGGCGGCACCCGCACTGCCTCCATCTCCGGCGCGTGGGTTGCCTTGCGCCTTGCCGTGAACAAGCTGATGGCGGAAGGCGCGATAAAGGATGATCCGCTGACGGCCAAGATTGCCGCTATTTCCTGCGGTATTCACAAGGGCACGCCCGTTCTCGATCTCGATTACATCGAAGATTCCGGCGCAGATGCCGATGCCAACTTCGTACTGATCGAAGGTGGCCAGATTGCCGAGGTTCAGGCCACGGCTGAAGGCGCGACCTATGACGAGGAAGGCTTGCTGCGCCTGCTTCGCCTTGCCCAGATGGGCTGTGCGAAAATATTCAAGGCACAGGACGAAGCAGTGAAATGAGCCGGAAGCTCGGATCGGGAAAGCTCGTGATTGCCACGCATAATGCTGGCAAGCTGAAAGAAATCGCCATGTTGCTGGAGCCTCACGGGCTCGACTGCATATCGGCGGGATCGCTGGGCCTTCCCGAACCGCCCGAGACTGGCAAGACTTTCATAGACAACGCCCTGATCAAGGCGCGTGCGGCGGCGGAGGCATCGGGCCTCCCCGCCCTTGCCGACGATAGCGGACTGTCGGTTGCTGCTTTGGATGGTCGCCCCGGTGTCTACACCGCTGACTGGGCACAGCGGCAATGGTTCGAGGGCGAGCCGGGCCGAGACTGGTTCATGGCCATGGGCAAGGTCGAAGGGTTGCTACAGGCCAAGGGGCCGGAGGTTGCCCGCGACTGCTGGTTTTCCTGCGTGCTTGCCCTCGCCTGGCCTGATGGCGAGCACGCCGTGTACGAAGGCCGTGCCAACGGCACGCTGACCTGGCCACCACGCGGCTCCATGGGCTTTGGCTATGATCCGGTGTTCGTCCCGGTCGGGCGCGAGCAGACTTTTGCCGAACTGGACCCGGATCAGAAACACGCAATCAGCCACCGCGCCGATGCCTTTGCCAAGATGAAGGCGGATCAGTTCGCGGCCTAGAACACCTGCTGGTTATAGATATTGCCTGCAGGCCAGTATCGGCACACCAGAAAATCATTCTGCCCGCCGCGCGCCACCGCGCAGCCAACCTCCTGCGTATCGCGCCAGATAACCTGCGTATAATGCCCGACATCGCGCCAGTTACCTGTGCTGGAGACCTGCGGGAAGGTGCCGTTGCGGAAGTGCTGCCGCTCTGAAACGAAGCCATCCACCATCGTATCCGCATCGTAATATCCGGCAGACCCCATCCACAGGTTCTCGCCGCTGCCACCGCGCTGATCACGGTTTGCGTGAATCATGCGGCCTTCGCGCGCCAGGTGCTGTGCCCATTCATGCGCGTCGCGGGCAAGGCGATTGCTCCATTCCAGTTGCGGCACGCCAACTTGCGCACGCGCCCGGTTGTGCTGTTCAAGAAGGTCCATCGCGAAGGGATTGATCCTTTCACGATTTTGCGCGGAAAGATTTTGCGCGGAAAGTGGTGCGGCGATGGTGCAAATCGTGCCCAGAGCCGCGATGGCGGCGCCAATGATACGTCCCTTTCTCATGATACTTAGCTTGACTTGTACCGGTTAACGCATGCTGAAAAGACCGCCATGGCTCGCGCACTATATATCCACTGGCCCTTTTGCCTCGCCAAATGCCCGTACTGTGACTTCAACTCGCATGTGCGTGACAGGGTAGATGTCGCTGCGTGGCAGGCGGCGCTGTTGGCAGACCTGCGTCACGAGGCGGAATTGGCAGGGGGTGAACCGCTTCATTCAATCTTCTTTGGCGGCGGTACCCCTTCGCTTATGCCGCCCGCGCTGGTGGCAACCCTGCTGGCAGA
>JBASBA010000537.1:0-2351 GCA_049650885.1 Alteraurantiacibacter sp.
GTGTCGCGGTGCTTATTGTTCCGAAAGACTATGCCCCACCCGGTCAGCGACCATGCTCGCTCATGTAAGAAGTAAAGAACGAACTTTGTCGCTACCTCTGTGATCGCGATGTAGCTGGCGGTCTGGAGCGCGTCTTCCTGAGCAACTGGAGCCCCAATCATTGGGCCAAGGTAGTTGATGAGCAAATAGGAAAGTATGAGAGTGTCTATGGTGCCCACGGTGCGCCAGGAGATTGCTTTGACGATTGACCGCCAAGGCCGGATATTTGGTCGCGCCGGCGGATCAAGTTTCGATGTTTCTGGCCCAAAAAATGGCTTCTGCGGAGGTTCTCTCATAATTGCTTACCTCCCATGTTTGTATGGCTTTTCACAGACTGAGTCCGGTAATAATTCGCCTTAATCGACGCTCAGATATTCTACAACTCGTCAGCAGTCTGTTCACGGGTCTTTGTCGACAGGCAGTGTTCAATTTAACAGCTTCAATAGCTGCCTCTATACCTACTGCACGTTCGCAATTTCAAATTTTGCGCCGGACTACGTGTAACTATTTGCCTCATGCGACTGGCTATCGTCCTCAGCGAGTTTTTCTTCGGCGAATTGCCGAGCAATTTCGGAATCTTCTTTACTTAGCGGCGCAGAATGCTTGGCCTCTCGTTCTTCAGCTCGCAGTACTTCAATACCCCACGCTTCCGCCGCCTTAGCAGCAATCGCCCGCCGATTTGGAAGCGGGTCGTTTAACGATCGTTCCAAATGACGAGCCTTTTCCGCTCGCCATTTGGTTGCGCTTATTTGCATGGCTAAGCTACTTTTCGCGGCTCGCCTTCATGTTTTCGAGCCCCCGAACGACACCAGATTTTTGCGATGGATTAGAAACATTAGTTTTTATCTTTTCAGCCTTGGGCTTGCGGACCTCACGGTTTGATTTTTGTTGTGACTTCGCCACGGTTGTTCCTTTTATTGGATTTGTTCGATCAGTGCATCGGAAATACAATCAACGAATAGACAGCTTTTTGCATTTTCGGTAATATTCTAGGTGTTTATATAGCAAAGCGTGTCATCGGCCTACGCTTTTTAAAAAGTCGCTGGTGCTGACATCGCCACTTAATTTTTTCTCGTCTCAAAAATGAATAACCGAGCGGCAAATTTTTGGGATCGGCCAATCGGAAGCGGTCTGTACGCCACCGGCCCAAATCCAACCTTAGTCAGGCCTAGCCCTTTCGAGTATAATATCGGCGACGTCACGCGGCTTGTCCCAGATCGAGTAATGGCCACTGCCTTTGATCCAGTGGAATGCGGCCTGAGGAAATGCGGCGCGGGCTCGTGACGCTTGGCGTGGGGGGCACAAGCGATCCTTGTCACCCCAAGCGATGGCGACGCGGCCGGCTTGCGGCGACGTGGGTCCCGACTGTGCCGGGCCACTCGCCAGATCCTTGATTAACGGAATGACCGTTGGTGTTTCGGCAAACGATACGAGTTCCTTTTTGACCATAGCTTGGTCGAGCGCCCAAGGCCGCGCCGAAAGTTGAGCGAGCAGGGCAGTCCGCGAAACCGACGATCCGCTCAGCGTTCCCAGTTGACTCTTCAACGCGTGCAGAAGCTTTTGCGAAGCAGTCAGCGTCCACTTAAAATATATTCGTTCCCAACCGCGCCAGAAGCCGCCTGGATTGAGCGCGACGACGTTTCCTCCGCAGCCTCGATGCGCCCTCTCCAGCACCAGTCGCCCGCCTAGCGAGAAGCCCACAAGATCAATGGCCGTGAGCCCGTTTTGCTCGATATATTCCTGCAGGTCATCGGCTAGGCCCGCGAAGGTTCCGCTATCGGCACGCGCGGCTGTATTGCCATGGCCGGGCAAGTCGATTGTGACAACTTCCCTTTGTCCAGCTAGAAGCGGGACGATCGGTGACCACGAATTGCGATTTCCCCCCAGCCCATGAACCAGCAGAACCTTTGATCCACTACCCTCGGTGTTCGCTTTGATCTCGCTGTTAGTTGTCATGACGACCTTTCCCTAACCCGTCATGCGAGCGATTGCCATAAGCCGCGGCAAGATGAAGCAGGCACTGCTGTCCTTGGAAAGGTGTTGCGATGATCGGACGCGCGGGGTGATGGTGAGTGCCCGGTAGGCCGATATCAAACGATCATGCATAGAGGGTCATGTTGATGCGGCAGCTAAGCGAACGGCAGCTTTCGAACAAAGCCTGGATCAAAGCAGACTGTCCGCAGTCGGCCCAACTGCTGCCAGTTTGAATACAGCGCCCGATTGGCGGTTTTTGCTCACACGCGGGTTAGAGCGGCATGACGGGCCAGGATCAATTCAACCATACGGTTCGAATCGACCGCCTCTTAACGCGA
>JBASBA010000538.1:0-8679 GCA_049650885.1 Alteraurantiacibacter sp.
GTCTACATCCTCAACACATCGACCGCCGATCTGCATCTGGTGCAAGAGGTGCTGGGCAAAACCAGCAACAGCGCCAAGGTTGATATTATTACCGGCGAGTATTCCAGCCCGGAACTGATCAATATCATCGGTCGGTTCAAATATGTTGTCGCGTCGCGCTACCATTCCGTGGTGTTCGCGTACAGGAGCGGCGTCCCCGCGATTATCCTGGGGTGGGCCAGCAAGTATGTGGACCTGGCCGAACATTTTCAGCAGCAGGATTACGTGTTCGACATCAGGGAACCTGACGTGGACCGGATCATCCAGCAGATCGATAAAATGAGCGCGAACCACATGGAAGAGTCGCAGCGCATAAAAGACTGTCTTGAGGATATGCAGACTACATCTGTTATTCAGCAGGCCGTAGGTGCCTTGGAGAAATGAGTTTTTCCATCAGCAAGGCAAGGATGTTTCTCGGTGAAGGTCCAAGGCCACTAACAACCCATCGCGGCGGTCGCGTAATGCGTCGCCAGATATAGGTTTGGCGGCATGTGCGGAATTGCGGGCTTTGTAGAATTTTCCGGTGAATTCAAAACTGATCCTGCACGCTTGCTGGATGACATGCGCGATGCGCTGTTCCATCGCGGACCCGACGCGGGCGGATCGGTTCTTGAGGCGGAGGGCCGTATCGGCCTAGGCCATCGTCGCCTTTCCATCATCGATCTTTCGGAAACCGGCGCGCAACCGATGGTATCGCCATCAGGTCGATATGCTATTGTCTTCAATGGCGAAATTTACAATTTTCAGACAATCCGCTCGGAGCTTACCGCACTGGGAGCGACGTTTCGCGGAACTTCAGATACCGAGGTGTTGCTGGAGGCGATAGAGCGTTTTGGACTTCCCGCCGCGCTGGAGCGGGCCAACGGCATGTTTGCGCTGGCGCTTTATGACCGCAAGACGCAGGAAGTTTCATTCGCGCGCGACCGGCTGGGCAAGAAGCCGCTCTATATCGGTGTATCGGGTAGTTCCCTTGCTTTCGGCTCGGAGCTGAAAGCAATACGCCGCCATCCGCAATTCGCGCATCTTGAGATCAATCGCGAAGCCGCAGCACATTACGCACGTCTGGGCTATATCCCGGCGCCGCATTCCATTTATCGCGATATCGGCAAGTTGCAGCCGGGCAGCTACCTCGTCCTCTCCACCAAGGGCAAGGCACCGGACTTCGCCGCGATCGCAGCGAACACCCACACATACTGGAGCATGTATTCTGCGGCGCAGGAGGGGCTGGAAACGCGGTTCGAGGATGAGGCAGAAGCTCTTGATGCCCTGGAAGAACGCCTTGGCGTTGCTGTGGAACAGCGGCTGATTTCGGACGTTCCGGTCGGCGCGTTTCTGTCAGGCGGCGTGGATTCCAGCCTTGTGTGCGCGCTGATGCAGGAAAGGCTTACTGGCGATGCAAAAACATACACGGTCGGCTTTGCGGAAAGCGAATTCGATGAGACCGCCGATGCGGCAGAACTGGCCGCGCATATCGGCACAAAACACACGCAGCTTCCGCTAGATCCGCACGCAGCACTGGATGCTGTTGGCGAGATGCAGCAGATTTTTGACGAGCCTTTCGCCGATCCCTCACAAATCCCCTCGTTGCTGATTTCACGATTGATCCGGTCCGAAGTGACCGTGGCGATTTCGGGCGATGGTGGAGACGAGTTTTTTGGCGGGTACAAACGCTATCCACGCATGTTGGCGATGGAACGGTTGGCGCAGAGAGTGCCGCGAATAGCACGCCGCGCGGCCAGCGCAGTGCCATTCTTTATGCTGGATGCAGGTGCCAGGGCGGGCGGTATGCTGAAACCCGGCGGCATGGCGGGCGAAGTGAGCGGTGACAGGCTGGAAAAAATTCTCGCCGTCATCGCAGAGCCTGATTTTCGCCACCGGTACGAACATTTCAATTCACAATGGACCGGGGCGCACGACACTATCGCCAGCCCATTCACCACCGCCGGAATTCCCGAGGGACTTGGCCGGTTGGAACAGATGATGTTCCTGGATGCGGTCTGTTATCTGCCTGACGATGTGCTTGTGAAGGTAGATCGGACATCGATGGCTGCCAGCCTTGAAGTGCGCTCGCCGCTGCTCGATTACGAGTTGATATCTACCGCCTGGCGCATGCCCGACAGCTTGCGAATGCCTGATGGAGCGGCGGGCAAAGTCGCTTTGCGCAAGCTTCTGGCGCGGCGTGTGCCCGAAAGTATGATCAATCGCCCCAAACGCGGCTTTGGCGTGCCATTGAATGACTGGCTGCGCGGCCCGCTGCGCGAACTCGCGGACGAAAATCTCAATCGCGAAAGGCTTGAATCGCTCGGCTATTTTGACGGCAAGGAAGTTGCCAGGCGCTGGAGCGATCACTTGTCGGGCCGGCGCAATTGGGGGTTCCACCTGTGGAGCTGTATCTGTTTCAGCCTGTGGCATCGCCACTGGATGGAAGGCTAGTCAGCCCGCTATTCCGTCAGCACGGTTTTGCCTTGCTCGGCACCCGCAACCTTGCCGCTTGACCTCCACATCGCTGTGTCGAGTACGATCGCGTTCAGAAAGCCGAACCCGATATGGGCAAAGCTGGCACCGATCGCGCCGTAAATCGGTATGGCGTAGAACGCGATCCCCAGGAACAGTGCGGTTGCGGTAGCCGCCGATACCAGCACAAATCTGGGTCGGTTCATGGCGAGCAGAGCGGAACGCGCCGGCGCCGAATGCATGATAAGGAAGACCGCCACGAGTTGCGCCATCAGGATCGGATAGGAGGCAATGAATTCGATTCCGAACGCCAGCAGAATCATCCGTTCTCCGATCAGCAGCGCAACAATAAAGATGCCGCCCAGGATGACTGCGAGGAGGCCCTGGACACCGGCGATGGTCTTTCGGAATTGTTGCTTCTTCTCGCCCACCCACATGCGCGCCAGATCGGGGTAGATCACCATCTGGATCATTTCTCCGCACTGCATCGCCACCTTCGCCATACGCTTGGCGAGATGGTAGAAGCCGGCTGCCGAACTATCGACGAATGCACCGACGATCAGCGTGTCCGCCTCATGTGTGATCGTGCGCAGCGCACTTGATGCATTCGTGGTGAAGGCGAAGCCGAGGAAACCCGGATAGTCCCGCATCAGATTGCCTATGCGTGCGCGCAGCGGAGACGGCGTGCCCTGGCGACCAAGCTGGCGAAACGCGATGAAGTTGTACAATAGTGCGTCAACCACCTGGGAAACGGTCCATACCCAGACAAAGGTCATCAAGCCCGCTCCGGCCCAATAGAAGATCGCGGCGAGGATGAGGCGCAGGATACCTGCCACGAAAATAACGTAGGCCATTGTCCGGAACATGCCTGCCATACGCATCACTGCCGACGACATGCCGCGAAGGTTGAGTGCGATGGCGACGGCATAGATCGCGACAAGCGGCAGCATTTCCTCCGGGAAGCCGAAGAAGGAGGTGAGAACGAAACCCACGATTACTGACAGAATAGCGGCGACACCTGCGCCTGCGACATCAAGTATCAGGCCGAACAGATACAGCCGCGACATGCGTTGCGGATCGTTCGCGCCTTCTTCCGTTGCTGCGTAACGTACGAGCGGCTGCCAGGATTCAAACCGCACAACCCGCTCGCAAACGCGGCCGACGGCCAGTGTCATTGCAAGAATGCCGAATGCTTCGGGACCAAGCGCGCGTGTTGCCAGCGCGAGGCTACCGATCATGATTACAGCATTGCCGACGCTCCCCGTCATCAGGTGCGCCACGCTTTCCACGCGCTTGCGCATCACCGATTTCTTGCGAGGTCCGATAATGGTTGCGCCCTCAGTCACAGGGGCACACGGCAATGGCTATCGATCGACGCACTCGAAACCTCCGGCACAGATGTTGTGCAACAAGCTGGATAGGCGTGCAGTGGCGGCTTTTCCAATCGCATGATGGCCGCAGCCTGGCAATTTCAGGGTAACACGAATGATAAGCCGCTCATTGGTATTGGAACAACAGATGCGCGAACTGTCACAGTATATGGCGGGTGCCATCAGCTATGCGTGACGATCAGGCAGGAGCAGCCGATCACGATCGCTTGCCATAGCCGGTGGGTGGCCCTTCCAGAAATCCGGGAGCCTTGGTGTCATCTTCACCAAACCCGTGATCAGTCGCTGGCGGATACCATGATTTGTTCGGACGGCGCCGTTTGCGTAGATCACGCGGTGGCGGCGCGGATCCCGGCTCTTCCGGCTTCAGGCAGGTCAGCAGGGTGAGCAAGACCGGCGCGACCCACAGCCGGGCATACATATGCGGCACGGTGAGGGTGAAAAGCGTGAAAATCACCAGCACGCCCACGCAGATGACACCGCGCCGGGTATCGACAGACATACCGATCATCGCCTGAAACCACATCAGCCCAAGCAGTCCGACGAAGCCAAGCAGTCCGATCAGACCGGCTTCGGTGAGTAGCAACAGGGGGAACACGTGGACGGGGGCCTGATGCACGCTGACAACGCGGAAGCTGTCGGCACCAAGGCCAATGATGAGAGTGTCACCCGCGATGCGCCAGGCCTCTTGCGCCAGTTCCATACGCCCCGTGAATGTGCCAGCTTCCTGAAGGCCGCCACCTGACAATGCGCCCATCACCCGTTGCTCGAACACGGCCGGCAGGGGCAAACCTGCGGAAATGTAGAAGGTAACGAAGGCCACGATCACCAGCATTGCCAACATTGCCCTGCGCGGCCAGCGCGCCAGCAGCACCAGCGCGCTGGCGGACAGACATATGACAAAGCCGCCGAAGCTGGCCGAGGAGACAAGTCCCCAAAGCAGAAATGCGCCGCACAGGATGCAAAGCAGTGGGTGCATAAGTCTGCGGCCAACCACATAGAACAGCATCACCAGGGCGAAACCGGCCATGGCGCTGTTGTTGTTGGCATTGCCGGAAAACGCGCCAAGCCTGCCCATGCCGGTAATGAAATTGGGGCCAAGAAGCGGTGCGGTGTCCGCAAAATCGAAGAAGATATTGGCGATATTGCCGACTGCCTGTGAAAAGGTGACGCCCAGGACGAAGAAAACCATGCAGCGTTGCAGCATCCTGGCATCGAAACTGGCGAACATCATCGGCAACAGCAAATAAGCAAAGATGTATTGCATGGCCACGATCAGCCAGCGGAGAATCTCCCCGTTCACCAGCGTGCTGACGAACAGCGAGCCCAGCATGAGGATCAAAGAGAAAAGCCAGGCGGGTGACAGCCCGCCCATCGGCGCGAGATTGAGCCTTGATGTGCCAACCAATCCCAGCAGCACGACAAGGAAGGCTGTATCCGAAATCGTGAAATTGATGTCGCCGGGACGGGCGATGTGCCACGAAACCGAGAACACGCCGATCAACAGAAAAATGTTCAGCACCTTGGCCAACGCAAGCGTCGGCCCGGAGGAGCGCGCATGCGTTCTCAATCCGCCAAAAGCGGCGGCCTGACCGGGGCGTGTATCGTCGGCAAAAATGCTCATCGCGCAAAATCCTAGTCCATTTGCAGACACGGGCCAAAGGCGGGTTTGGCTATCGGTGATGCCCAAGCCGATGTGTCGATGGCGATTTTGAGAACAGACCTACACCCATTGAGGGAGGGCTATCGGCACAATGCGTCAAATTGTGACGCTACCTATCCGTGTTAGCGATAGACAGCGCGCTGGCTGAAATGCACCTTCATGGTGGAAATCGGCCGATAATCTGACGAACAGGCCATTGAGAACCGAGAACCTGATGCGATGCGAACCCAACCTAACCTAACCCGGCATTCATTCTGGCTCGCGCTTGTCGCAGGCCTGGTGGCCTGTTCAGGCACAGCGGAAAGCGGCGCGCAGCCGGGGCAAGGCTCCAAAACCTGGATCGCACCGCAGCACCCGTCTTTCGCAGGAGCCGAGGGGTATGGTTCGCGCAGCAAGGGCGGCCGCGGGGGCAAGATCATGCAGGTGGTCTCGCTGGCGGATTCCGGCCCCGGCACGTTGCGCGAATGTATCGAGGCGATGGGGCCGCGCGTGTGCATATTCCGGGTTTCAGGCGTGATCCGGTTTTCCGGCCCGCCACCTCGCGTGCGTCACCCCTTCATCACGATAGCAGGCCAATCTGCGCCCGGCGCAGGAATCACCCTGGCCCATGGCGGCGGCGAAGTTGGCAGCACACCGCTGGTTATCAAGGATACGAATGACGTTATCGTGCGTCACATCAGAGTTCGCAATGATCGTATCGGCAATCGCCGTGGCAGCGAGGATTCGATCACGATCGAAAACAGCTCACACGTGATTATCGATCATGTCAGCGCCAGCTGGGCGCGGGATGAACTGATAAACGGCCATGGCAACAACAACTTCATCACCATCAGCAACTCCATATTCTCCTGGGGCATTTCTTCGCACGACAAGTGCGCGCTGCTCGGCTCTGACCCCGGATCGCCGCAAAATCTCAGCTTCATCGGCAATCTTTGCGCGCACAATGGAGATCGCAATCCCGACATCAACTTTCGACCGGATTCCTGTGTCGAGGTGGTGAACAATGTTTTCTACAACGCCCAGTCCGAATTTGCGGAGGTCTGGGAGAGCTATGGCGGCACGCCCGTTGCGATAATCGGGAACAGTTTTGTCGCCGGGCCGGATACGCTGGCGAATGCGATCGGTGTTGCCCGGCAAACCATTTCCAGCCACGGCCCCGCGCGCGTCTATATCGCGGATAACGACTACATCGGCAATTTCCTGAAGCAGAATTCTGAAATGGACGAGGTCGCGCTATCCAGTCCCGATTGCGAAACAACTTTCACACCCGTCTCGCCGCAGCAGGCCTATGAGGCTGTCCTGAACGGTGCGGGTGCATTTCCGCGCGACACCCTTGATCGGCAAGTGGTGAACGAGGTTCGCGCCCGTTCGGGCAAGCTTACGGGGCAGCCCGGCACGATCCCGGCGGTGGCTTCGGCCCGTGCACAGATCGATACCGACGACGATGGCATGCCGGACGAATGGGAAAAGGCGCATGGCGCAGTCCCCGCTTTCTCCGACCCGTGGAGCGATGCGGACGACGACGGTGTCGCCAACATCGAGGAGTGGCTGGAGCAGCGACATCTTGAGGTAGCGGGCGCGCGCGTTTCGCAAGGCATGGGCGGATGATCCATCGCTCGAAGGAACTGCACGAGCGATGAAGGTACTGCACGTGATTACCGGCCTGAATGTCGGCGGAGCGGAGAACATGCTCGCCAAGCTGATAGAGCAGGGCGGGACAGATACGCCCGAAGTGCTGTCGCTATTGCCGCCCGGCCCGATTGCCGAGCGAATTACGGCCTGCGGTGTGAAGGTTCACTCCCTCGATATGCGGCGAGGGTTCGCCGGCCCTGCAGCCATTTTGCGACTGGCGCGCATGGCGCAGGCGATAGCGCCCGACCTGATCCACGGCTGGATGTATCACGGCAATCTTGCCGCCAGCTTTGCCCGCCGCCGGATGCAGCGCAAGGTGCCACTGGTCTGGAATATCCGCCACTCCATTCCCGATCTGGCGATGGAAAGCCGGCAGACACGCATCCTGTTAAAACTGAGTGCGCGCATTTCGCGTGGGCCGGAGGCAATCGTCTACAATGCGCATGTGTCCCGCGCCCAGCACGAAGCTATCGGATATTCGAGAACACGCGGCATCGTTATTCCAAACGGTTTCGACACCGCACGTTTCACCGCGTCGCCGCAGGCCCACGCTGCGGGCAAGACGGCGTTCAAATTTGATGATGGCGCTTTTCGCATAGCCTGCATTGCCCGGCTGCATCCGATGAAGGATCATGCACGGCTGGTGGAAGCGGTGGCCGCCGCGCGGCAACGCGGATGCGATATCCACCTCGTGATGGTGGGCCACGGGCTGGAGGAGCCGCACACTGATTTGCAACAGCTGATCGAAAGCAGGCTGCCCGGCAATCGCATCAGCACGTGTGGCGCCCGGTTCGATGTCGCTGACTGGCTGGGTGGTATGGATCTGCTGGCAGTGCCATCAGCCTGGGGCGAAGCATTTCCCAACGTCATTGGCGAAGCACTGGCCTGCGAAGTCCCTGTGGTGGCGACCGATGTTGGCGACAGTGCGCGTATCGTTGCCGAACATGGATTGATCATCCCGCCAAATGACACAAGGGCCATGACCGAGGCCATTCTAGCTATGGCCGCGCGTCCGGCTGCAGAGCGCAAGGAGATGGGCCGGGCCGGGCGCGACCGGGTTGTGCAGGACTTTGCGCTGGAGAAGATCGGCGCACGATATTCTGAAATGCACGCTGAAAGTTTGAGTATGTTGCAACAGTAGAAACGGCGAAAGGGGGGCGGCTAGATCGCTCCATCATAATGCGCGATAATCGCATCAGGGCTGATCACTTCGTTTGATCGTTTGCCGAGAAAATAGACCCCGCAAGCGCCATCAATGGCATAACTTTCCGGAATGATCCTGTCGAAATACTGCGCCCAGAAAACAGCCAGCTTTGCAGCCTTGCCGATCCGGCGAGAGCGAAACGGGCAGCGGTGACCGCTCTCTTTTAAGCGGGTGAAGTCATAGGCACCCTCATGCACCTGCCGTATCAAGGGCGTTTCGGCATAGACCACTCCGCCAGGTTTCAGGACGCGCCAAATCTCGTCAACAACACGCTGTGGCTCCAGCACATGCTCCAGCAC
>JBASBA010000539.1:0-14243 GCA_049650885.1 Alteraurantiacibacter sp.
CCTCTGCGAGGTCGGCGGCATATTCGAGCTGGCGAAAGGTCACGAGGGGTTCGTCTTCGGCATACTCGTGGAGCCAGCGGTGGAGGCCCTGCTGCCTGGCGATGTCCAGCTGTGTGAACGCAGTGCCATTGAAGTTCTGCGAAGGATCGAGGGGAACGTCGCTCAGCCGGATGCCGCTGTCGAAAAACGTCTGCAATGCAGGCGGAATATCGCGCGTGCCATCGTCAAAACCGAACCAGTCGAAGTCGGAGCCGTAATAGCCCAGCCCGTTATGGAATGTGGTTTCGGTGTTGCCGCTGATGCTGGCACTCACTTCAAGAAAGCTTTCTTCGGGAATGGCGCGGGTGGTGAGATTGATCACGCCGCCACCAGATTCACCCGGGAAATTGGCAGAATAGGTTTTCTGCACCAGGCTGGAAGACACCACGTTTGTCGGGAAGATGTCCAGCGGCACCACGCGGCTGAGCGGCTGCGGCGAGGGCAGCGGCAGGCCGTTGAGAAGCGCCAGCGAATAGCGATCGCCAAGCCCGCGAACATACACGAAGCCCTGCCCCTGCACCGACAGGCCAGTGACGCGGTTCAGCGCACCGGCAATATCGCCTTCGCCCGTCCGCGCAATCTGTTCTGTCGAAAGCACGCTGACCACCTGTGTGGAATTGCGCGTGGGATCGCGATTGATGCGCCCCGTTACGATGATCGAGCCGCCGGGGACTGAAATGTCCGGCCCATCGGGTTGCTGCTGTTCGTCTTGCGCCAGTTCGTCGTCCAGCAGCTCGTCTTGTTCGACCTGCTCCTGCGAGGGAGAAAGGGCCGCGCCGCCTGTTCCTTGAGCAAAAGCCGTGCCGGGAATGGTGAGCGCGGTGGTGAGCAAAAGCAGCCCCGCCAGCCGCTTGCCAGTGGTCATTGGTATGACTCCCTCATGAGTCGAGCAGTACATTCAATGCGGGCACCATGGCCCGCAGCGCAGGATAGGAGGGGGCGATGGCCCCCTCCCCGCCATCATTCAGAAAGCCGGGATCTGGGTGCAGGCACCGGTGTTGTTGCCGAAAGACACGGCCGCAGAATCGCAGGTCCAGCCTTGCGTCCAGTCGTCGGAGGCCGAGACGGCACCGATGAAGCTGACGGTGCTGAAGAAGCTCGACAGGGCCGTGGCATCGAAAATCGGCGCATAGCCATCTTCATTCGCGCCGTTCAGATAACCGCCCATGATCGTATGGGTGTAATCCTTTTCATTGCCGGTGCCGTTGTCGAAAATTCCTTCGGCCTGTGCGGCCGTTACGCCGCTGCCATCACGAAAGTTGGTGGCGCAATCCAGCGCAACGGAATTGAAGCGCGGCGGGCCGACATCATCAAGACCGGCATTCGCCGCCCGGATCGCTTCGGGAGTATCGATCCTGATGCACGGCGTGTTGCCCGTCGCATCGAAAATCACGCCGTTGTAAAGGCCATAATCGGTGCCGCCGCGGATACGAACCGCCTGATCGCCTACCCTGCGCTGAATGAAGGTGAAGTTGCTGATCGTGGTGTTCTGGCGCGGGGTCTGGTCTTCAAGTCCGTTGTTGGAGTCTGCCTCGATGATGGCATCGCCGATACCGTCCCGCTGGGCTGCCAGCACAAATTGCATGTTCGCTTTCACACCGGTGTCGGTATCGAGGGAATCATCCTCTGCACCGGCAACGATAAGGTTGCTGATGTTTACGACGCCGCCGAAGAATTCCACGCCATCGTCTGACGAGTTGATCGACTGGATGTGGTTCAGCGTCGTGCCCGAACCCGTGCCGCCGGTGGTGAGGGATTGCAGCTCGTTGTCGCCCGAAAGCACGAAACCCGAATAGCGGATCTGGACGTAGCTGAGCGAGCCGGAGGAATCATCCGGCGTAGCGCCGCCAAAAAAGCTGGGATTGCTTGCGCCTTCGACCTGGCGTTCGCAATCCACCGTTCCCGGCGTTGCCAGCGCCTCGAAACAATCGGTGACGGGTGCGCGGCCCGAAAGAACCACCCCGCCCCACTGGCCGGATGAATTGGCATTGTTCAGGCCAACCACGTTGTCGCGGCTGGTGAAGATGATCGGCTTGTCCCGGGTTCCGTTCGCATCGATCGAATTGCCGCGCGTCACGTTCAGGAAGGAGGAACCGGCGGCGTAGATGATGACGCCGGGCTCTATGGTCAGTTCGACATTGGTATCGGAAAGACCATCGCTGTTATCCGCAGCAGGACCGCCATCGGTGCCGACATTCACCTGGCCCGGAAGACGATAAAGAAGTCCGTCGATCTGAGGCAGGGTGGAAGATGCGTCAAACCGCAGCGGCGTGGCACAGACGCGCCATTCATCGCCGGCCGAGTTGCTGATCGTGCCTTCGTCCGTCAGGCCCTGCGCATCGGCAATGGTGGGACAGCCACCTGCCGGAGTAACCAGCGTTGGGCCGGCAGTGGGCGCCGGGGTAGGGGCGGGCGTGGGCGTTGGATTGTTGATCACCACATTGCCGCCGGTGCCGGGCGAGGCGATCTCATCGGGGCCGCAGGCGGCCAGCGCCAAAACGGAGCAACCAAGGATCAAAGAGCGAGAAAAAGTTGTCACAGCGAGCGGTCCCCTCAAAAAACCGAGAATCAGATGTTGCGACATCCGATGTCGCGAGAGAAGGGCTAGGCTTGCCAGATGACACTTTGGCGACGGTGTTACGGTTTCGCGGTAACGATTGTCATTTACGCGGCAAACATCTGATTTTTCGCAAGGATTTTTATGCCCGCCGCAAATATTGCGCTTTTATGACATTGTGGCGCTTTTGTTGCACTACGGGGATATTGCGAGCAGATTGCTCTCCACAAGATTTGGGAGAATGACGATGTTTGCAACTGCTACACTTGCGTTCGTGCTGCTGGCCCAGGCCGGTCCGTCGGCAGCGACGACACAGCCCGATATCGAAACGCGCGACGTGGAGTATGATGCGCTTGTTTCCGGCAAGGCCCGCACTGCCATCGCCCAGCTGGAACAGGCGCGGGCAGAAAACCCCGGCGATCCCGCCTTGCTGATTAACCTTGGCGCAGCCTATGCAGCGGTGGGTGAATACAGCCAGGCCCAGCAAGCCTATCGCGACGCCATTGCCAGCGAAGACCGTTACGAGCTGGAACTGGCGAACGGCGACTGGATCGATTCCCGCCGCGCAGCACGCATGGCACTGCTATCGCTGGATACCTCAGCCGAATAGTCGCAGGTTCAGCTGCTTTCCATTAGGCGCCATCAAGGCCCCAGGCGCGATGTATGCTGACAAAAGCCCGGAAGGCATCGGCTTTTTTTCCGGGTTTTTGCTGTCCGCCATGTTTGCGCCGCGTTCTGGCGGGGCTGTCATGGCGATGATCCGCTTGCCAATCTTGAGGGCGGTGCGCGCTACTTGCGCGAACAACTGGATCGCCTTGCCGCTGCTTTCGCGGTGCTGATTGCGCCTTCGGCTGCCTATGCGCAGGAACCCGCAGGTTCCGACCCGATCAACAATGCGCTGGGCTGGATGCAGAACACGCTGCTGGGCTCTGTCGCCACAGCCGTGGCCGTGATGGCCGTGGCAGCTGTTGGCTTCATGATGCTGACAGGACGCATGAACAGGCGCTTTGGCGCCACGGTGACCCTGGGTTGCTTCATCATGTTCCGCGCCGCCTCCATCATGGCGGGCATTCAGGGCGCTGCTGGCTGAGGCCGGAGAGGGAAGACACCAGATGCAACTGATCCGCCATCCCGTCCATCGCGCGCTCACCCGCCCGCAGATGTTTGCTGGCGTGACGTTCAACTATTTCATCATCAACGCTCTGGTTACGACAGAAGCGTTCCTGATTCTGAAGAGCCTGTGGATCCTGCCTATCCCCGTCATCATGCACATGATCGGCTATTTCGCATGTCTTCGTGAACCGCGTATCTTCGACCTCTGGCTGACAAAGGTCAGGAAATGTCCGCGTGTGAAGGATTGCAGCCGCTTGGCGCTGCAACGGCTATGCCGCCTGACCTGACGACGAGGTCGTGGCGAAAGCGAACCGCCGCCTGTCAACAGGCGGCATGGAGTAGGGACATGACGACCAAGTGGCCCAAATGGCGACTGGGAGCCGCTGCCAAGAGCGCCAAGGAAGCGCATGCCGGCGAGCGCCTGCCCTATGCGCGGCTGGTTGACGAGAATGTCATGTTGCTGCGCGATGGTTCGCTGATCGGCGCATTGCAAGTGCCCGGCCTGCTGTTCGAAACAGAAGACACCGATGCACTGAACGCCGATGCCCAGACACGCGAAGTGATGCTGCGCAGCAATCCGGATGCGCGCTTTGTGATGTACCACCACGTGACACGCCGCCGCGTAAGCGTGGAACTCGATGCCAGTTTCGAAGATCCACTGCCCACCCATATCGATGCACGCTAGCTTGAGAAGCTCTCGTCCGGCTCGCTTTTCGTGAACGATCAATTTGTGACCCTTGTCCGCCAGCCTGGGCGATTATGGCGCGCAACCACTGGGCGATTACACTGGCCCGACCGGCCATACGAACAACGAAGTGCGCGAACTGTTGAGCGTGCTTTACAATGGTGAAATGCGCCCCGTGCGTCGCCCCGATATGGACACCGATATCGGCAACATGTTGCCCTATCGCCGCGCCAGCTTCGGAATGGATGCGATGGAGTTGCGCGGTTCGGGTGGCGCGGAAAGCGTTTCCTTCCTGCGGGCTATCAACACCGGCCACCCCGGCAGTTTTTCCACCATTCACGACAATAGCCTGCGCGGCGCGCTGGAACAGCTTTCGCTGATGGTGATGCAGACCGGCATCGGCCTCTCTCGATCCGACACCATATCTTATGCCGCCAGCGTGATTGACGTGATTGTCCAGTTGAAGCGTGCAGAGGGCAAGCGCATAATCGCGGCAATCACGCGGGCCAGCGACATGGTGGAGACGTGGAACTTATCATTTTGCGCCACCGCTGACCCATTCCGCCCCGTTACCCGTTACAACACCACCGCACAAACCCTAGCAGGAAAGTTCAAGGCGTCATGAGCACTGCCCCGGAATCAGTAGAGCCAACCTTGCCATCCGGTATCGACCCGGAGCTGCTCTCTCCCGAAGATCGCTATTTCAACCGCGAAATGTCGTGGCTGGCATTTAACGAGAGGGTTCTGGCGGAGGCCAGTCGCAGTTCCTACCCATTGCTGGAACGGATGCGGTTCCTGTCGATCTCGGGCAGCAATCTTGACGAGTTCATGATGATCCGCGTTGCCGGCCTTGCCGGACAGGTGCGTAGCGGCGTCGCTGAGATGTCACTCGACGCGCGCACGCCCAAGCAGCAGCTTGTCGCGCTGAGCGAAAAGTATCGGGAGCTTGAAGAGCGCCAGCAATCCATCCTGACACAGCTTCGCCCGCAGCTTGCGGAACAGGGTATCTATATCAAGGGTGAAGACCACCTCGATGATGAGGCGGAAACCTGGCTGCGAGAGTATTTCCTCGCGTCCATCATGCCGGTCATCACCCCGCAGGCGATCGATCCCGCGCACCCCTTCCCTTTCGTCGCCAATCTTGGCCTTGGCGCGCTTTTCAACCTGACGCGCAACGAGGATGGCAGCCAGCTTCTGGAAATGGTGCTGATACCCAGTGCCCTGCCACGGTTCGTGCGCATTCCCGGAGAGAAGGCAATCTTCGTCGCGGTGGAGCGCCTTGTCTGCCGCTATGCAAAGCTGCTGTTCCCCGGTTTCGACATCACCGGCGACGGCGTGTTTCGCGTGCTGCGTGACAGCGATATCGAGATCGAGGAGGATGCCGAGGACCTGGTTCGACATTTCCGCAGCGCGATACAACGCCGCCGGCGGGGCCAGGTTATCATGCTGGAGATCGACGAGAGCTTCGATGCGCAGGCAGAGGATTTGCTGCGCGAAAAGCTGGGGCTGGAACAGGCCTTTATCACCAAGACCGAAGGAATGCTGGGCATCACGGGGCTGGCGGAGGTGGTGAAGGAAGATCGCCCGGACCTGAAGTTCACGCCCTATTCCCCGCGCTACCCGGAACGGGTGATGGAGCATGATGGCGATGTGTTCGCCGCCGTGCAGGAGAAGGATATCGTCATCCACCATCCTTACGAAAGTTTCGAGGTGGTTGTGGATTTCCTGCGGCAGGCGGCCAACGATCCCAATGTCATCTCGATCAAGCAGGCGCTGTATCGCGCTGGCCAGCAATCGCCGGTTATCAATGCACTGAAGCGTGCGGCGGAGAACGGCAAATCCGTCACCGCCGTGGTGGAACTGAAAGCTCGTTTCGACGAGGAGCAGAACCTGAAGTGGGCTGGCGAGCTGGAGCGCGCGGGCGTCCAGGTTATCTATGGCTTCATCGACTGGAAAACCCACGCCAAGATCAGCATGGTGGTGCGGCAGGAGGAAGGCGGATATCGCACGTACTGCCATTTTGGTACGGGCAATTACCATCCCGTCACCACCAAGATCTACACCGATCTCAGCTACTTTACCGCCGATCCCGCATTGGCCCGCGATGCTTCGAAGCTGTTCAATTTCATCACCGGCTATGTGGAGCCGCAGGAGATGGAGAAGCTGGCGATTTCGCCCCTCAACCTGCTGGAAACGCTGCTGGACGATATCGAGAGCGAGATTGCCCTCGCCAAGGCCGGCAAAATCGCCACCATCTGGTGGAAGGTGAACCAGATCACCGAAAAGCGCATCATCGACAAATTGTACGAGGCCAGCGAAGCGGGCGTGCAGATCGTGCTGGTGTGCCGGGGCATCTGCTGCCTGCGTCCGGGTGTGGCAGGCCTTTCCGACAATATCACCGTGAAGTCCATCATTGGCCGCTTCCTGGAACACAGCCGTATCTATGCCTTTGGCAATGGCGAGGTTCTGCCCAGCGACAAAGCGAAAGTGTATATCTCCAGCGCCGACGTCATGGACCGCAACCTTTATCGCCGCGTTGAAGCGCTGGTGCCGATCACCAATGAGACGGTGCACGATCAGGTGCTTGAGCAGGTGCTGCTCGCCAACCTTCTGGATACAGAGCAGAGTTGGCTGCTGGATGGCGAAACGGGGGAATATCACCGTGTCGAGGATGATCAGGGGGTTGAGGGCGGGGGCTTCAACTGCCACGACTACTTCATGACCAATCCCTCCCTCTCCGGCCGCGGCGGCGCATTGAAAGACGACCGCGTGCCAAAGCTGACCCTGCGCAAGGGAGCGATATGACCGCATCTGCGGCAAAGCGCAGCAATGCGCGCATCGAGGTGCCCGATCGCGCTGTCATCGATATCGGTTCCAACACCGTCCGACTGGTCGTCTATTCCGGTCCGGCGCGCGCGCCCAATGTCTGGCTGAACGAGAAGATTACCGCCCGCCTTGGCCGCGACCTGGCGGAAACCGGCGCGATCCCCAAGGATGCGGAGAAGATGGCGCTGGCCGGGCTTGCCCGCTTTGCAGCGATCCTGCGCGATCTTGGTATCAGCGATGTATCGACGGTGGCGACTGCCGCCGCCCGAGATGCCAGCAACGGTGCAAAATTCATCAAGAAGGTGCGCGGCCTGGGTCTTGAGCCGCGCGTCCTCAGCGGTGTGGAAGAGGCGACGACAGCCGCTTACGGCGTGATCGGCGCATTCCCCGGCGCGAAGGGCGTTGTTGCCGATCTGGGCGGCGGCAGCCTGGAGCTCGTGGGGATAGAAGGCGGCGCTTGCCACGATGGCGTCAGCCTGCCGCTTGGCACCCTGCGCCTGCCGGCACTGCGCGGTGATGGTGAGGCGGCGTTTGCAAAAGCTGTGAAGAAGCAGTTGCAGGAGGCAAAGTTTGCCAAGGGGCAGGAGGGGCCGCTTTATCTGGTTGGCGGAACGTGGCGCGCGCTAGCCAATTACGCCATGCACAGATCGTCCTACCCCATTCAGGATCCGCAGGCTTTCTGCATATCACCACAAGATGCCGCCAAGGTTGCCAGAAAGCTGGCGAAGGCCGATCCGGAGGAGCTTTCCTCCATTTCGGGAATATCCTCCAACCGCGCCTCCGGCCTGCCTGATGCCGCGGCTATGTTGCAGGTGATGCTGCGTGAATTTGTGCCGCAGCAACTCGTCATCTCGGCATGGGGCCTGCGCGAGGGAGTGCTGTTCTCCAGCCTCAGCGAAGCTGCGCGCAAGCAGGATCCGTTACTGACGGCCGTCACCCATTTCACGACGCCGCGCGGCGCGGATATCACCAGCGCCACGCTTGAGGCGGCCTGGACTGCCGAGGCTGTAGACGGCCGTGACAGGGGCAGCGAGCGTATCCGCCTGGCCGCCACGATGCTGGCCGCCGCAACATCGCGGATAGAGCCAAACTTGCGCATCAACCATTCCGCCGACTGGGCGCTGGAAAAACGCTGGGTCGGGCTGGATCACACCGGCCGCGCAATGATTGCCCAATCGCTGCGTGCAGCCTGCGGCCAGCCAAAGATCGTACCGGAATTTCTTCGCATGGCGAACGAGGATCAGTTGCAGCGGGCATCCGCATGGGGCCTGGCCAACAGGCTGTGCCGCAGGATGGGTGCCGGTACGCGCATCTCACTGCTGGGCAGCGCATTGCGGCGCGAGGGCAAGACGCTTGTCCTTCGCTTCGATGAAAGCCGCGCACACATGATGGCGGACACGGTAGAGACCGAACTTGCCAAACTTGCCGACTGGCTTGGCCTGAAACACAAGATGACCGTGGGCGACGTAAACGGCCAGTCTGGCTAGGCAAACCGGCGGGCATCCAGCCCTTCCGTCAGGTCTCGTCAGTGAACGGATCGCCCGATTGTTCGGCAAAGGGCCGCGTGTCCGCAGGCTCACTGCGATAGGGCGGACGCTGCGGCAGATTGCGCTCTCCCTTCCACGGCACCTGGTCCACCTCGGTCCAGGCATTCACCGTCAGCCGCCAGAATTTCCACCGGCCATTTTCCTTTACCAGTCGATCATCGCGGGTGCCGATGCCGAATACGAAATTCGTGCGGTAGTCGGCGTTCCACTGCATGATCTGGAAAAAGCAGCGCACCCGCGCGCCCTGGGGGTGCGGGTCCATGATGAACTGGTTCATCAGGTGCTGGCGGCCATACCACCAGTGCTGGCGATCATACCACAGGCTGCGCAGGTTCTGGCGGATGGCATCATGCCCCTTTACGCGGCCCTGCCACAGGTGATCGAACTCGGCATCCTTCGCGAAAGTGGCAAGCGCCTGCTCCTCGTCCGCAAGATCGATGCCCCAGGCATAGCGCGCGTATAGCTCCTCGATCTCGCCGCGATCCTGGGCGGGCATGACCTGCGGCACACCCTCGGGCCAGCATTTAACCATCATCACTCCCCTTGCACTTCCCCGCCTCTTGGCGTTGACTATGTCTACACAGGAGAGAGCGATGCCGGAAGTATTTCACACCTACGCCAGTTTCGGCCTGCAAGAGCGCAAGCCCATGCGGTTCGAGGCTGATGTATTCGAATGCGAAGTAGAGGGTGTAATACCGCCGGAACTACAGGGCTCCTACTACCGCAGCGGGGGTGACCGGCAGTATCCCAGTCTTGAGAATGACATCGTTCTTAATGGCGATGGCATGGTTAGCGCCTTTCATTTCGAAGACGGACACGTATCCTTCCGCAGCCGTTATGTGCAGACAGAAAGACTGAAGGCAGAACGCGGCGCGCGGCGGCGGCTCTACGGCCATTATCGCAACAGGCACACAGACGATCCCAGCGTCTCCAACCTGCCGCAGCGTAACAACACCGGCAACACTTTTGCATTTGAGCATCACGGCAAACTGTACGCCCTGCGCGAGGACTCGCATCCTTACCAGATCGATATGGAGACACTGGAAACGCTGGACGTGGCGGATTTGGGCGCCTTGCAGTCCACCGCGTTGACAGCGCATCCCAAGGTCGATCCCGTCACGGGCGAATGGTGGAGCTACGGCGTGTTTGCCGATGGAGAGCCTAGCACCCGTGCCAGCCTGCACGTATTCGACAAACACGGCAATCTGATCCGGGAACAGATGTTCGACACCCCCTATCCCGGCCTGAGCCACGATTGGGGCGTAACGCGGCAGCACCTGATCTTCCCCATCATGCCGCTGGTGGCGGACGATGCGCGCCTGCGCGCAGGCGGGGCCTATTACCAATATGATCCAGACCTGCCCGGCAAGTGGGGCGTGATGCCACGCGATGGCGATCCTGCGCGCGACATGCGCTGGTTCGACATTCCCGGCTTGGTGATGGGCCATGTGATGAACGCCTATAGCGAGGGCGACAAGGTGATCATCGACACGCCCGCCTCCCCCGGAAACTGCTTCAGCTTCTTCGCCGACAAGAGCGGGCGTTTCCCGACCATGCCGGAAACGATCACGCAGATCACCCGCATCACCTTCGACCTTTCCAAGCCCGATGACGAGGCGGTTAGCCTGCGACCCGTTGAAGGCGCATTGGGCGACATGCCGAGGATCGACGAAAGGTTCGCGATGCAGAAGCACACCACCGGCTATTTCGCGCTGCGCGATTTTCCGCAGATGGGCGTGGGCCAGATCATGTGGGGAACGGGCGAGCTGAAGGTTCACGAACTCGTCGGTGCAGCGTCGCAGGAGCCGATCTTTGTGCCGCGCAGTGCCGATGCCCCGGAAGGAGACGGCTTCATCCTCACCGTGGTCGACCGGTTCGAGGAAAAGCGCGCAGACCTGCTGGTGCTGAACGGTAACGATGTCAGCCGGCCGCCGATTGCCACCGTCAAGCTGCCCTTTGCCATGCCGATGGCTTTCCACGGTTGCTGGGTGGCCCGCGGCGCAGCTGACGCGGCAGAAGTTGCCCGGTCAGGCCGAAACGCCGCCTAACCTGTCACGCGCTGCACGAAGCCCGCCACCATCCGCTCCGTTTCGTGCTGGTTGCTGCCGATACACAGGCCCGGCGTCAGGTGATTGTGGCCGGACAGGTAATGCATTTCCGGCAGGCGGCCCTTGGCTGCCGTCCATTGCTGAACCAGCTGCGCCGCCTGTTTGTGAAAATCGTCGGGGTCGAACTCTGCCACGCTGAACTGCATCGGCACATTGGATGAAAGCAGCCCCGCCATGGCCGATGCCGGTCCCCAACCCGTCACATCCTCTCCATAATAGGCCTTGTTGAAATCGTTGTGAGCGCTGCTCAGAACATCATAGATCCCGCTGAGGAAAGCCGCACCCGCAATCCCTGCCGCATGATCGCGTGCGTGGGCGAGGTAGTTGGCGATATGGCTGGCCCCGGCGCTCTGGCCCATCAGCACGATCCTTGCCGGATCGCCGCCGTGGCTGGCGATGTTTTTACGCAGCCAGTCGACCAGCACCTCCATATCCTCAACCCCGCTGGGAAAACGGTGTTGGGGGGCCAACCGATAGGTCATGGTCACGCCAACCATGCCCATCCGCGCCGCGAAATCTCCGATGTTGGAATAGAAGGGGGAGCCTTGCGTGTGCTTGTCGCCCATCACGAAGCCGCCACCGTGGACATACACCAGAACGGGCGCAGCTGACGGCGCCCCCTGGCTGAAGACATCCAGCCTGTGCTGCTTGTCAGGGCCATAGGAAAGGTCGCGCTTCACTCTCGTTTCTGCCGCCATTCCCGCGTTGATTGCCGTCATCAGGGCCTGGGTGCTGCCCACCATCTCTGGTGACAGGTCATGGCCCAGCACCTCTATCTTTGCGCGCAATTCAGGCGTCATCGGCATTCACCATCATCAACACAGGCTTGATCGCCGCACCTGACCTTGCATCGGCCCAGGCAGTTTCAATTTCAGCGAAAGGATAGAATTTCAGCATCCGGTCGAACGGCAGATCACCCTGCCGCCAGTATTGCGCAAGTTGCGGCAGGAAGGTGCGCGGATTGGCATCGCCGCCCAAAATACCGCGAAGTTGCCTGCCCCCTGCCAGCATGGCGAACATTTGCGGTGCCCATTCCCCGCGCGGCGCAGCGACGAAACCGGCGGTGCCGTTCATCGCCAGAACTTCAAGCGCCAGCGTGTGAATGGCCGGAGCATTCGTCGTGTTGAAAGTGAAATTCACGCCGCGCCCTGTCACTTGGCGAATAGCATCGGCCAACCCGTCCTGATCGCCGTGAAAGCAATCCGTTGCGCCAAAATCACGCGCCAGCGCCAGCCGCTCCTCCGACAGATCCACCGCGATGATGCGGCGCGCGCCAACCAGCTTTGCCGCCATTACGGCAGACAGTCCGACAGCGCCCGTGCCCAGCACCGCGATCGTATCGCCAAACCCCGCTTTCAGCGCCTCGATCACCCCGCCTGCCCCTGTCACAACGCCGCAGCCCAGGGGTCCAAGCTTTTCCAGGGGCAAGTCCTTGTCCATCTTCACCGCCGTGCGGTGCGGCACTATGGCGTGGGTGGCAAAGCTGGACTGGCCGAAGAAATGCGAGTGAACCTGCGCCCCGCCATCGCCAGCAGCGTGGCTGAGCGCGGTGGAACCATCCAGCCTTTGCCCGCCAAAACACAGCGGCATAGCCAAGTCGCAATAGGTGGGCCGCCCGGCAAGGCAGGACGGGCAAGCGCCGCAGCTATTGCCGGACAGGATCACGTGATCGCCCACGGTAAAGCCCGATATGCCCTCCCCCAGTTCCTCCACCACGCCCGCGCCCTCGTGGCCCAGCACGATGGGTTGCGGTGAATGGCGTCCGGGGTGTTCATGCAGGTCTGTATGGCAGACGCCGGTGGCGACCAGCCTGATGCGCATTTCACCGGCGCGGGGCGCTTCCTGTTCCAGCCGGGCCATCTGCGGTGCGCCGCCGCCCAGGCCCGAGATTGCTGCTGTGATTTTCATTGTCCGCTCCCCAGATGATGATCGTCCTGAATATCGGCCACCAAACCTGTCTGCGTCAGCAGGCTTTTGCGACGCAGAAAGCGGCGCAGGCTTTCGGGGCCGATGCGCGGCGTTCCCATACCGGAACAGCCGAAGCTGTCGCTGCCAAATGTGCGCATTTTGGCAAAGGTGAGGAAGGTGTCCTGCAGGAAAATACCGCCCGCATTCAGCCGCCGCCCGATGGCTTCGGCCTCCTCCTCGCTACCGGCAATCACGCTGGCGGTGAGGCCGAAATCGGTATCGTTGGCAAGGCAGACGGCCTCATCCGCATCGTGGAAAGCCATCACCGGAATGCAATGGCCGAAAGTCTCCTCTCGCATGATTGCCATGTCATGGTTCACGCCGGTAATCACGGTGGGGCGCAGGTAAAGTCCGCCTCCCCTTACCCCGATCGCACCGCCGCATTGCAATGTGGCCCCCTTGTCCAGCGCATCCGCGATATGGGCGGCCACGATATCAGCCTGCGGGCCGTGGGTGAACGGGCCGATGTGGCCAGCGCGGGGATCTTGCGAGTTGAGGCGCACGGCCAGCGCCTTTTCCACCAGCATTTCGACGAAGGCACCGTGAATGGCGTGATGCACATACACCCGCTCGACCGAATAGCAGACCTGCCCAGTCGCATACACCGCGCCGCGCAAAACGGCGGTTGTCGCACGATCCAGATCTGCCGTTTGCGTGACGATGCAAGGGTCTTTTCCACCCAGTTCCAGATGACACGGGATCAACCTCTCGGCGCAGGCTACCGCAACCTTGCGGCCGGTGGGGACGGACCCTGTGAAACAGATCGTGTCAGCCTGCTCGATCACCGCCTGCCCCACATCGCCAGCGCCTGTCACGTAATCGAAGACTGCCGCCAGCTCTGGCACCTCGCGAACTGTTTCAAAAAGCGTTTCGATCACACGGGGAGTGACTTCAGAAGGTTTCAACAGCACCGCGCTGCCTGCGAACAGGGCCGGAACAGCATCGAGCAGGGCCAGCATCAGCGGCGCGTTCCACGGGGAGATGACCCCGACGAGGGGATAGGCCACCACCTGCGATTGCACGCGCACGCTGGGCATGGAGGGGCTCATCGCGTCGTAATCCAGCGCGGCAAAGGCTGCCGGTGCATCCTCCAGCCAGCCGCCGATATTGCCCATCGTGATGTAGGCTTGCAGGTAGCTGGTGTGGCATCCGCCGGTATCATGCGCGTCTGCCTCTCCGATATCGGCAGCCCGCGCCTTTACTGCATTCAGCCAGCGCGCCATCACGCCGCATCGGCCCGCAACTCCCATGGCTTCCCACCCCGGCTGTGCAGCGCGCAGGGAAGCGGCCTTTTCTGCCACATCCGCGCCTGTGGCGGATGTAATGGTGTGATCCGCCTTACCGGTGCGCGGATTGATCACGTCTAGCCTGTCCATCATCCTCTCCCCTTATGCCTAACC
>JBASBA010000540.1:0-1761 GCA_049650885.1 Alteraurantiacibacter sp.
GTGGTGTTCATCGCGATCCCGCTCGCCACGGTGCTGGTCCAGTCCTTCCAGCTCACGCAGCCCGTGGTCGAGGTGACCGAGGTCGAGACCTGCTCGGCCGGATTCCTCCAGCAGACCTGCACCACGACGCTCAAGCGGCTGCCGGTGATCGGCGACGACGGCAACGTCGTCACCACGACCGAATGGATCGGCCTGGAGAGCTACGCCAACGTCCTGCAGCTGGGCGCCGTCGGCGAGGCGATCGCATCGGGGCGCCTGGGCGACATCCTGCAGATCGACTTCTGGAAGGCGCTGCGATTCACGGTGACGTTCACGCTGATCACGCTGCCCCTGGTGCTGGGCCTCGGGCTCGCGATCGCGGTCTGCGTGAACAACGCGGCCAAGTCGATCAAGGGGCAGATCATCTTCGTCAGCCTGCTGCCGTTCATCATCACGCCGGTGATCGGTGCGCTCAGCATCCGCTGGCTGTTCTACGGGGACGGGATCGTCACCGCCTGGCTGGAGACGCTGATGAACACCAACATCTCGGTCGCGGCGAACGGCTGGGCGGTCGAGGCGCTGATGATGTTCTACCGCGTCTGGCACGTGGCGCCGTTCGCGTTCGTCATCTTCTACGCCGGGCTGCAGACCGTGAACCAGGATACATTGGAGAGCGCCATCGTCGACGGCGCCTCCCGCTGGGAGCGGCTGCGCTACGTCGTCATCCCGCACCTGATGCCGCTGATCATCTTCGTCGCGCTGATCCACCTGATGGACGCCTACCGCGCCTTCGAGGAGGTGGTCGGCTTCAGCTCCCAGGCGCAGCGGATCACGCTGCAATGGCTGACCTACGACTTCCTGCAGCCGGACGACGCGGGCAACCGGGCGATCTCCCGCGCCTCGGCCAGCGCCATGCTGACGATGATCGGGATCGTGCTGATCCTCATCCCGCCGCTGCGCCGGACCTGGCGCGACCACAAGGGGACCACCTGATGAGCACGCCGAGGGCCCTCCGGCAGCCGGCCGGGCTGAAGCTCGCGTCCTCCGCCTTCCTGGCCTTCTGGTGCCTGCTGGCGGCGTTCCCGCTGTTCTGGATCCTGGTGATGAGCTTCAAGTCGCCGGTGGACGCGTTCTCGGCGAACCCGCTCGACGTGATCGCGGGCCCGGTCACGCTCGCGCGGGGGTCGGGCGTGTCGGTCGTGGACGTGATCCTCGGGCTGGGCCTCCTGTGGCTCTCGGCGCGGCTGGCGATGCGCTGGCTGCTGCCCATGGCGGCGGGCGAGGGGTTCGTGCAGAAGCTGTTCAGCTGGATCGTGGCGGTGATCGGCTTCGGCGTGCTGTTCGTGCTGAGCTTCTTCGTCGTGCTGCCCGTCGTGGCCGGGCTTCTGGAGCCATGGCTCGGCCCGCTCGGCACGCCGATCCTCGGGCTCACGGGCGAGCACTACGCCGCCGTCTGGGTCGAGAACGGGTTCTACCGCAACTTCCTCAACTCCATCCTCGTGACCGGCGGCGTGGTCACGATCTCCCTCACCGTGGGCACGCTGGCGGGATACGGCCTGGCGCGGTCGGGATCGAACCTGGCGTTCTGGCTGCTGATCACCGCGCTCGTGTTCCGGGCGCTGCCGCATTCGGTGCTGGTGGCGGGCTACCTGCCGGTGTTCATCAACTCGGCCGAGCTGCTGCGACCGATCCTGGGGGAGAACGCCCCCACGCTCTACGGGCAGCCCCTGGCGGTGATCGGGGTGCTGGTGGCGATCAACCAGCCGTTCACGATCTGGAGGC
>JBASBA010000541.1:0-5550 GCA_049650885.1 Alteraurantiacibacter sp.
ACATGGGCGTGGGCG
Source organism: Alteraurantiacibacter sp. (assembly GCA_049650885.1). Taxonomy (GTDB): domain Bacteria; phylum Pseudomonadota; class Alphaproteobacteria; order Sphingomonadales; family Sphingomonadaceae; genus Alteraurantiacibacter. The sequence goes on from JBASBA010000541.1 coordinate 16, forward strand.
AGGCGAGCCAGGACAAGAAGAAGGTCCAGACCGCTGCCGAGGAAATGGAACGTATTGCAGGCCAGAAGCCCGTGATCACGAAGGCCAAGAAGTCGATCGCCCAGTTCCGGCTGCGTGATGGCATGCCTATCGGTTGCAAAGTTAATCTGCGCCGCGATCGCATGTTTGAATTCCTCGACCGTCTGGTGACCATCGCGATGCCACGTATTCGCGACTTCCGCGGGGTTAACCCCAAGTCGTTTGATGGCAATGGCAACTATGCCATGGGCATCAAGGAGCAGATCATCTTTCCAGAGATCAGCTACGACAAGATCGAGAAGGTGCGTGGCATGGACATCATCGTCACCACTACCGCAAAGACCGACGACGAGGCGCGTGAGCTCCTCAAGCTGTTCGGTTTCCCGTTCCCGGCCGATGAGGCTGAAGACAAGGAAGCGGCGTGATCCGTTTTTTTGACCTGAGAAAGCAAGAGAGAGCTTAAGTCCAATGGCGAAACTGAGTTCCATAAACAAGAACGAGAAGCGTAAGAAGCTCGTTCTCAAATACGCAGCGAAGTACGAAAAGCTGAAGGCAATTGCTGATGATGAGTCGCTCGATGATACAGAGCGCCTGATGGCTCGCCTGAAGATGGCTGAACTGCCCCGTAATGCGAACCCTACCCGTGTGCGCAACCGCTGCACCACCACCGGCCGCCCACGCGGCTACTACCGCAAGTTCGGGCTTAACCGCATCGAACTCCGGAACCTGGCCAACAAGGGTCTGATTCCGGGCGTGACCAAGTCGAGCTGGTGAGGACCTGACGAATGGCTATGACCGATCCTTTGGGTGATATGCTCACCCGCATCCGCAACGGGCAGCAGGCTAAGAAGGACTCCGTCCTTTCGCCCGCTTCCAACCTCCGCGCTAATGTGCTCGAAGTTCTCCAGCGTGAAGGCTACATCCGTGGCTTTACGGAGGACTCCAGCGGTAAGCACCCGGCGCTGCGTATCGAACTGAAATATTTCGAGGGCGAACCTGCAATCAAACATGTTGCCCGCGTCTCCAAGCCTGGCCGTCGTATCTACTCGGGATCGAAAGAGCTTCCTGCGGTGCGCAATGGCTTGGGCATCACCATAGTCTCGACGCCGAAGGGTGTGCTTTCTGATAGCGAAGCGCGCCACGAAAATGTCGGTGGCGAAGTGCTTGCGGAGGTATTCTGATGAGCCGCATTGGCAAAAGGCCGGTGGCGATCCCATCCGGCGTCACCGCTAAGACCGAGAACGGTACGCTTACTGTAAAGGGGCCCAAGGGCGAACTTTCGATGAGCATGTTCGATCTGATCGATTACAAGGTCGAGGGTGACGAAATCCAAGTCAATCCCATCAACAAGACGCAGAAAGCGCGTCAGTTCTGGGGCATGCAGCGCACGCTCGTTCAGAACCTGGTTGATGGCGTTACCGAAGGCTTTACCAAGGTGCTGGAAATCACCGGCGTCGGTTATCGTGCACAGGCGCAGGGCAAGAAGCTCAAGCTTCAGCTCGGCTTCAGCCACGATGTCGACCTTGATGTTCCGGAGGGCGTCGATGTGAAGACCCCTGATCAGACCACGGTCGAAATTTCGGGTATCGACAAGCAGAAGGTCGGTCAATTCGCTGCCGAAATCCGCGAATGGCGCAAGCCAGAGCCTTACAAAGGTAAGGGCGTGAAGTATCGCGGTGAGTATATCTTCCGCAAGGAAGGAAAGAAGAAGTAAGATGGCAAAGCTTTCCCTCTTTGAACGCCGCCGCCGCCGTGTGCGGACTGCGCTTCGCAAACGATCCGGCAGTAAGCCCCGTTTGTCGGTGCATCGCACTGGTATGCATATTTATGCGCAGGTGATCGATGATTCCGACGGCCGGACTGTCGCTGCTGCAAGCTCGCTTGGCACAGAAGGTTCGGGCGCGAACGTCGAAGCCGCCAAGAAAGTGGGTAGCGACATCGCCGAAGCCGCCAAGAAGGCTGGCGTGACGACTGTCGTGTTCGACCGCGGCGGGTTCCTGTTCCATGGCCGCGTCAAGGCGCTGGCTGATGCCGCACGTGAAGGCGGGCTGGAGTTCTGATAATGGCTGACGAAACCAACAAAAATGAAGAGACCAAGGTCACGAACGAGGGTTCGACCCCGACGCCGACCATGGCAACCACCGAAGCTGCTGAAAACCAGTCGCCGGCCCAGGCCGACGATGGCAACGCCCGAACCCGCGATAACAATCGTGGTGGCGGCGGTGGCCGCGGTCGTGGTGGCCCCGGAGGCGGACGTGATAACAACCGTGGCCGTGGTCGCGGTGGTCGTGATGATCGTCGTGGTGGCCGTGGTGACGATGATGGTGAGGAGCTGATTGAAAAACTCGTTCACATCAATCGCGTCGCCAAGGTGGTGAAGGGCGGTAAGCGCTTCGGTTTCGCCGCATTGGTCGTGGTGGGTGACGGCAAGGGCCGCGTCGGCTTTGGTCACGGTAAGGCTCGTGAAGTGCCGGAAGCCATCAACAAGGCTACTGCTGCTGCCAAGAAGAAGATGATCCGCGTGCCGCTGAAGGAGGGTCGCACCCTCCATCACGATGGCAAGGGCCATTTTGGTGCTGGTCGGGTTGTCGTCCGTTCCGCACCTGCGGGAACCGGCATCATCGCTGGTGGCCCCATGCGTGCAGTATTCGAGGCGCTGGGCGTTGCCGACGTAGTTACCAAGTCTGTAGGCACATCCAATCCCTACAACATGATCCGTGCCACCTTCGATGGCCTGACAGACCAGTCATCGCCAAAGTCGGTTGCGCAACGTCGTGGCAAGAAGGTTGCAGACCTGCTGGGGCGCGGCGGCCAGGTTAGCGAAGCCGAGGCCCAGGCTGAAGCTGAAGCGATCACGGAGTAAGATCAATGGCTACCATCAAGATCAAGCAGATCGGTTCACCGATCCGTCGTCCCGAAAGCCAGCGCAAGATCCTTATCGGTCTTGGACTGAACAAGATGCATAAGATTGTCGAGCGTCAGGATACTCCTGAAGTTCGCGGTGCGGTGGCCAAGGTCCCGCATCTTGTGGAGATCGTGGAGAGCTAGGCTCGCTGCGATCGGTGAAACAATTTGACGGTAGTGGCCCGCTGGCATAGCGGGCCGCTTCCATTTCTAAAGCGCGAACAAAGCGAAAGCGAGTGCAGACTATGAAACTTAATGAACTGCGTGACAATGAAGGCGCCCGCCAGAACCGAATCCGCGTAGGCCGCGGCATTGGTTCGGGTAAAGGCAAAACTGCCGGACGTGGCCAGAAGGGCCAGAAGAGCCGTTCCGGTGTCGCCGTCAAGGGCTTTGAAGGCGGCCAGATGCCGCTTCACATGCGTTTGCCAAAGCGTGGCTTCAACAATCCTTTCGGCAAGGATTATGCCGAAGTGAACATCGGCATGATCCAAAAGCTCGTTGATAACGGCAAGCTTGACGCAAAGTCTGCGATTGATCATGCGGCGCTGAAGGCTGCCGGTGTGGCGCGCGGCGGCAAGGACGGCGTTCGTCTGCTTGCCAAGGGCGAGTTGTCCACCGGGCTTACCTTCAATGTTGCTGGCGCTTCCAAAGGTGCGATTGCAGCGGTCGAGAAGGCTGGCGGCAAGGTCGATGTGATCGATCCCGGCAAGCCCGAGCACGAGAAAAAGGCTGCACGCCGTGAAGCCAATAAGGCCGCAAAGAGCGCCAAATAACCCGATAAGGTGACGCGCGGGTTCGACAATCGGCCCGCGCCTCCCTATCTAGCCTTCCTGAGCCGGGAGGGACCGGCGGAATTACCAGGATTAGACACTTCTCATGGCATCTCGCGCCGACAACATAGCCAGCTCACTCAGCTTTTCGAACTTTAGCAAGGCTACTGAGCTCAAGCAGCGTATCTGGTTCACCGTTGGTGCACTGATCGTTTTCCGTTTCCTCAGCTTCGTACCGCTTCCAGGTGTAAACCCGCTGATCCTTGAAACGCTGTACGACCAGACGCGTGGCGGTATCCTCGACATGTTCAACATGTTCTCTGGCGGTTCGCTGGAGCGCATGAGTCTTATCGCGCTTGGCGTGATGCCTTACATCACTGCTTCCATCGTCATTCAGCTGGCTGCCTCGTTGCATCCCAGCCTGATGGCGCTGAAGAAGGAAGGCGATGCTGGGCGCAAGAAACTGAACCAGTACACGCGTTACGGCACCGTGTTTCTTTGCGCGATCCAAGGATGGTTCCTGGCATCTGGCCTTGAGGCTTACGGCGCGCAAAGCGGTTTGCAGGCCGTTGTCGATCCCGGGATGATGTTCCGCGTGGTATCCGTGATCAACCTTGTTGGCGGCACGATGTTCCTGCTGTGGCTGGGTGAGCAGATTACAGCCCGCGGCATCGGCAATGGCGTGTCCCTGATCATTATGGCGGGTATCGTTGCCCAGTTCCCCACCTTTACAGCGAACCTTTTTGAAGGTGGTCGTACCGGTTCCATCAGCGGTGTGCTGATCGGTGGTCTGGTTGTCATGGTGGTGGTTCTCATTCTCGTTATCTGCTTCTTCGAGCGTGCCCAGCGGCGACTGCTGATCCAGTATCCCAAGCGGGCTACGCAGCGCGGCGGAATGCAGGCAGACCGGTCTCACCTGCCGCTCAAGTTGAACACCGCTGGCGTTATTCCGCCGATTTTTGCGAGTTCACTGTTGCTGCTTCCGCTCACCATCACGCAGTTCGCTGGCAACTCGGTCGATACGAACAGCACCTGGGGCGGAATCATCGTCACCCTCAACCAGTATCTGGCGCACGGTCAGCCTCTTTACATGCTGCTGTATGGCGCCGGGATTATGTTCTTTGCATTTTTCTACACCGCTGTGGTTTTTAATCCGGAAGACACTGCCGACAATCTGAAGAAGAATGGCGGATTCATTCCAGGCATTCGTCCGGGTAAGCGAACGGCGGACTATCTAGACTACGTACTGACGCGTATCACTGTGGTAGGCGCAATCTATCTGACCGCGGTCTGCATCATTCCGGAATGGGGGATTGCGCAAACTGGCCTGCCCTTGTTCCTTGGCGGTACCAGCCTGCTGATCGTGGTAAACGTCACGGTCGACACTATCAGTCAGATCCAGTCACACCTGCTGGCACACCAGTATGGCGATCTTATCAAGAAGGCCAAGTTGAAGGGTCGCAAGCGCTAGGCTAGCGCCGGAGGTTCTTCAAAGAGGGGACTCGCTTTTCATGAATATCATCCTTTTGGGGCCTCCGGGCGCAGGCAAGGGCACTCAGTCCTCCAACCTGGTTGAGCATCACGGCATGCGGCAGCTGTCTACAGGCGATATGCTACGCGCCGCCGTGAAGGCCCAAACCCCGGTTGGCATCAAGGCCAAGGAAGTCATGGATCGCGGCGAGCTTGTCTCAGATGAGATCGTTTCTGCGCTAATTGACGCCGAATTGGCCGCGATGGGCGATGATGTCGGCGCCATATTCGATGGTTATCCGCGTACAGAGGCGCAGGCCGTTGCACTGGATGACATCCTTTCAAGCCATAACCGCAAATTGCATCATGTGAT
>JBASBA010000542.1:0-3505 GCA_049650885.1 Alteraurantiacibacter sp.
GGCTTTGACAGGTTGGGATCCGCCTTCGACGCTGATTTCCCCTGCATCAATCGAGGGGGTTGGGTTTCTCACCAAGGTTGCGGAAAACTTTGTCGGATTGGTGATGTCAGGCGGATTGCCCGTCGCATTCCAAATCGGCGAACCCTGGTGGTGGGTGACACCGCAAGGCAAGCTTTGCACCTATGATCAGGGGGCGCGCGACCAGCGCCCAGACGCACCGGAAATCCCTGATCTCACCGTACCTCTCGACACGGCGCAGCTTCAACACCTGGACTGGGCAGGAGCTGAGCTGGCGCATGCAACCGGCGCGGTTCGTGATGCAGTTGTCGCGAAAGCGGGGGGCGCCGCCGAAGTGCTATTGCTGCTGTTCACGCCCACCATACTCGATCCCAAATGGCCCGACTTGCGGCGCGCAAATATGCCTGATGGCTGGGCCTACCCAGCATATGATCGCCTGCAGTTGGAGGATTATGATTGGCTTACCGCAGGTGCTGAGGCCAGTCGCCGGCACGCCTACGCCGAGGTGCAGCAACGCCTGGCCTATCCGCTTGACCTGCAGGACTACCTCTCGGGCTTCGTACTCAATCCAGCCGAAGCAGAGAAGTTCTGGGCGCTGATCGACGCGGGAATCGACGAGGCGCAGGCGCGCGGTGTGAAGCGCCAGTTCGTCTGGGCCATGCCGCAGGTCCTGCGGGACGGTTACGTGCGGCTTCCCAAACCAAAGGAGGATGAATTGCAGTCATTCGACGATGTACTCTACCCACTGGCGCTGGGCCGCGACACCGCGGCCAGTCCCGAATTTTCGACTTCGATTTCCCTCACGGCATCAGGTTACGAAAGGCGCAACAGCCAGTGGAGCGACGCGCGGATGCATTACGATGTCGGCCCCGGCATCAGGTCCGAGATCGAGCTTGGAATATTGTTGGAATTCTTTCGTGCACGACGCGGTCCAGCGCGTGGCTTTCGCCTCTCCGATCCGTTCGATTTCAGTTCCAACAGCCTCACCGGCAGTCCCACCGCGACAGATCAGCAGGTCGGGACAGGGGACGGCCTTACCGCCAGCTTCCGCCTGTCCAAGTCCTATGGCCACGGAGCCGATCCGCAGATCCGACAGATCACGCGCCCACGCGGCGAAACCATCTTGGTAAGCGTGAACGACGTACCGACCACCAACTGGACGCTTGGGCCGGGCGGGCGCATTATATTTTCCGATGCGCCCGTGCCTGGTGCGATCGTGCGTGCGGGGTTTCTGTTCGATGTGCCAGTGCGCTTTTCACAGGATCGTCTCGACATTTCCGGCTCTACCTTTGCCGCAGGCGAGGTTCCATCCGTCCCGCTGATCGAAGTTCGTGAGGATATATGAGCACGGCCTTTTTCAAGACCGAACTGGAAGGCGTCGCGACATGGTGGCGGATTTTGCGGCCCGATGGCGTCGCGCTGGCCTTTACCAGCCATAACCGCGCCCTTCATTTTGACGGCATCACCCATCTGGCAGCGCCTGGTATGCTGCCGTCGGCCATCAGGCGCACCGCAAAGCTGGAGCGGGACAGTGTGGAGGTGCAAGGCATACTGTCTCATGACGCGATCTCGGAAGCTGATCTTGAGGGCGGGCGCTACACCGGCGCGCATGTTGCGATTGGCCTGATTGACTGGGAAAGCCTGAACCGCAGCACCTTGTTCCAGGGAAGCCTGGGCAATGTTTCTGCAGAGGACAACGGCTTCACAGCCGAACTGCGCTCCGCAAAAGCAGATCTGGAACGGGATTTCGTCCCGCGCACCAGCCCCACGTGCCGCGCAGCATTTTGCGATAAATCATGCAGGCTGAACCCTGCCGCTTATACGCGGATCGTATCAGTGCGCGAGATCGATCATGCCACCAATGCGGTCGCCTTTGATGGCATAACGCAAACCGCAGCGTATCTTCAGGGGGAGGTTCGCTGGATCGATGGTCCGCATGCGGGATCTGCAATGCAAGTGGTGGATGTTGCGGATAGTGCGCTGGTTGTCGACCGGCCACTCTTCGACAACCTCGAACACGGGCATCGGGCGTATGTGCGGGAAGGCTGCGACCACACAATCGCCACCTGCGCATCGCGTTTCGGGAATGCGGTGAATTTTCAGGGGGAGCCGTTCCTGCCCGGAAATGATCTGCTCACGCGCTATCCCACCAGTTCATCGTGAACGAAGCGCTGGCTTTCGCATATGCGGCGCAGGACATGATCGGCACCCCATTCAGGCTTCGCGGGCGCAGCCCGAATGGTGTCGATTGTATCGGCCTGGTCTGTCTTTCGCTGGCCCGTATCGGACGGCCTCCTCCTACCTTGCCGCAATACTCGATGAGAAACCTTGGCCGAAAACGCTTTGCCGGATTGATTGACGCGACCGGGCTGAGGCTGGCCGAAGGCGCTTCGTGTCCGGGCGATCTTATCCTGCTGCGTCCATCCGCAGCACAATATCATCTCGCGATCATCGGCCCGGTTGCACAGCTAATCCATGCCCACGCCGGCCTTGGCCGAGTGGTGGCCAGCCAAGCACCGCTACCCTGGCCGATAGAGGCGCGCTGGCGCCTCGACGAAACCTGAAGGAAATCCAATGGCTACACTAGTCCTAACTGCCGTCGGCACAGCCATCGGGGGTCCTCTTGGTGGCGCGCTCGGTTCTGCAATCGGAAGCCAGATCGATGGTGCCGTTTTCGGCAGCGGTGGTGGCCGCGAAGGGGCAAGACTGCAGGAATTATCCGTCACCACATCCAGCTATGGCATGGCAGTGCCACGGCATTTCGGCACAATGCGGGCGGCCGGTTCGATCATCTGGGCTACCGACCTTGTGGAAAGCAGCGAGGAGACCGGAGGAAAAGGCCAGCCTACGCTCACCACGTACAGCTACACCATCTCGTTTGCCGTTGCGCTGGCCAGTCGCCCCATCTCCTCTGTCGGTCGCATCTGGGCCGATGGAAATCTGCTTCGCGGCAGCGCGGGTGATTTGAAAACTGGTGGCACCTATCGTCTTTACACCGGCCAGGGTGACCAGCAGCCCGATCCCCTGATCGCGGCAGACAAGGGCACACAGTGTCCCGCTTTCAGAGGGCTGGCCTATTGCGTGTTCGAGGATTTGCAGCTGGCCGACTTTGGCAATCGCATCCCGGCACTGACGTTCGAAGTTATCGCTGACGATGGTGAAGTGAACCTCCAGTCCATTCTCTCTACCGGCGAAAGCAACTACGCCGCAGATCGCATGTTGTCAGGCCTCTACGGCTATTCCGATGCCGGAGGTCCGGTCCAGTATACACTTGAAGCGGTCGATCGGCTCTATCCTCTTGCTTGCGATGCAAGCGGCACGCGCCTCTCCTTCTTTGACGCGCATCCTTCGGGCGAAACAGTCGCGAAACTGCCGGAAGCCGCCATAAATGCTTCGTCTGACAGCTTCGGCGCAATTTCGGGACGCACCAGCCAGCGCCGCGCCGACACTGCTCGCATCCCAAGCGGGCTACGCTATTACGATATGG
>JBASBA010000543.1:0-2193 GCA_049650885.1 Alteraurantiacibacter sp.
CGCTTTCTGCGCTAGAGGTCAAGAATGGCAGAATTCCGCCATTTCTGCAATGTTTTGGAACGTTCTGATGAGAACAAATGGTGCCCAGAAGAGGACTCGAACCTCCACACCCTTGCGAGTACTAGCACCTGAAGCTAGCGCGTCTACCAATTCCGCCATCTGGGCACCGTAGCGTGTGCGGCCTGTGCCGCTGTCGCTGGGTAGGTGCGCGCCGATAAGGCAGGTGGGGCATGGTGTCAACGAATCGTATTGCCTAGCCGAAGAAAAATTGCCGGGCGAAGGGGGAATACAGCGCCTTACACCTTAAGCAGGCATTGAAGGGAACGCGCCTTTCGGGCAAAGGGCGACCCGAGACGAACAACCCTTCGCGAAGGATACACCGCGCACATGGCACGCATTTCACCGCTCGACGGCAAGCTGGTTACCCTTATCGGCGGCAATGGCTTTATCGGTAGGCATGTTGCGCAAGACCTGTTGCAGCGCGGTGCACGCGTGCGCATTGCCGCGCGCGAGCCGGAAAAGGCGTTCAAGCTGAAGCCGCTCGCCAATCTGGGCCAGCTGCAATTCGCCCGCTGCAATGCGATGAACAGGCGCAGCGTGGAGGCATGCGTGAAGGGCTCCGATGCGGTGGTCTATCTGATCGGCGCTTTCGATGGCAACCAGCAGGCCCTGCAGGCCGACGGCGCAGGCTACGCAGCCAAGGTTGCGGCGGAGGCCGGTGCCAGCAGCTTCGTCTATATTTCAGCCATTGGTGCCGATCTGGAAGCGAGCACCGACTATTACCGGACCAAGGCCGATGGTGAGCGGCAGGTGCTGGCGGCATTCCCGAATGCGACCGTGATCCGCCCCTCCGTCGTATTCGGTGAGGACAATGGCCTGGTGCCAATGTTTGCTGACCTGGTGAAAATGATGCCGATTTTGCCGGTTTTCGGCGCTGACAGCGAATTTCAGCTCGTGTGGGTGGATGATGTGGCCGCCGGTATTACGGCAGCGCTGGAGAACTCTGCTGCACATGGCGGCAAGACCTATGAAGCGGCAGGGCCGGAAAAGCTGACGATGATGCAGATCCACAAGATGATCGCCAATGGCCAAGGGCGCGATCGCACGCTTTTTGCCATGCCACAGTCACTGGCGAAGATTTTCGCGTCCGTTCCGCTGACACCGATCAACGAAGACCAACTGGCGATGCTGGAAGAGGGTAGCGTGGCCAGCAAAAGCACATCCGGTCTGGCAAAGCTGGGTATAACCCCGAAACCGCTGTCCCTGTTCCTGGACCGATGGATGGTGCGCTATCGCAAACATGGCCGCTTCACCGCGAAAACCGCCTGATCCGAAGGCGCCTCCCGCGCGTTTCCGCCGCGCATCGCACTGCGGACGTAAATCGTCTGCACATTGGCGCAATCAGTCACCCTGACTGTTGGCGGAGGCTGCCACATCTTTTTCCGCCATTAGCCGCAGTTGCCGCGCGGTGCCGCTGATCTTGCGGCTGCCCGGCAGGTTGGGCATTCCATCGTAAAGAGAGTGCAAATAGGCCTGATCGAATTCGGTCAGACCAAGGGGCGGCGATTCCTGATCGAACAGGGTGAGGATCGAATCCATTACCGTATTATCCGGAATGCGCGTCTGCGCCAGCCCGCGCATCGTGGCATAATCGGCCAGCTGGCGAAGCGAGAAACCGCGCACCGCATTGCGATCGAACGTCATCATCACGCTGCTGATATCATTGCGTGAGGTGGTGTAGATACGCGTGTGCGCTCCGAAGGAGCCCGTGCTGGGCGGCGCGGTGAGATCACGCACCTGCGCGATTGGCATCCCGGTAAGCGTGCGCGGCTCTGCATTGGTCCATACATGCACGGGGCCAGGTGCCAGAATGTCGCCGATCTCGCCAGAGTTGAGGTAGCGGAAGTTTTCCGGATTATCCTCCATCAATTGCCGGAAAACAGCATCGCCGTCCTCTGTAATTACGAGCACGAAATTGGGACGGCAATCTCCCTCGAGCAGGCGAATGCCAAGCATGGCGGCATTGCTGCGAATGCGATCGTTAAGCGCAAAGGCGGAATCGTCCTCCAGTCCCACGATGCCGGGGCACAACCTGTCTTCAAACCGGGCAAGGGGCGTTCTGAGCAAATTGCCGTGCCCTACCGCGATATCGCGCGCCTGGCGTTGAACCTGCGCGGCAGACACATCCCCCAC
>JBASBA010000544.1:0-2825 GCA_049650885.1 Alteraurantiacibacter sp.
TCAGGACGCGCGGCAGTTTCGCCATGTCCGGGCAGGTCGATGGTAACAACTTCTCGATGATTAACCAGATGCGGGACGATCGGCGACCAGGATTTGCCACTTCCCCCCAACCCAACCTTGCCCCGTACAGTTTCTTCAACCTGATCAACTATCGCCCCCGCTCATCGCTTTTTCCTCGAGTGGGTGGAAGGACTCGGTCGCCAATGTCGAGGCCACAGGGGAATTTGTCTGGAACCTTGAGACGATGGCGCAAGCGCAGCAGATGAACACGAGTTCGGCGAGCGTCGGTAGCGATGTCGACGAATTTGAACTTGCCGGGCTGGACGCTTTGCCAGCTTCGCTCGTCAAGCCGAATCGCGTGGCGGGGTATATCAGACCGCTAAGCCACACCCCATCACACGCGGCGGTGGCCCGGCGGACTATTTCGGAATTACCGATAACCAATTATTCAAGATGCAGCGGCCTGGATAGCCAGAAGGGCGCCTGAGTGCCTCTCAGTGGCGTTTTTCAGTTGATGCGTGACGTGCTCCAACCCTTTTCTGAGACGATCACACAGAAAGGAAATCGCTTCTCCTTGCGAAAGGAATTGCTGCAGTGCAATAAGGCGGCATGCGGATCGCCATCATCGATGAAAGCGCAGCGCGTGCCTCCATTATCGAGGAGGGGCTGGCCGAGCTTGAGGATCCCGAGATTCATGTGCTCACGGAGCGGCAAGGTCTTCTCGCGCAAATCGAGGCCATAGGGCCGGACATTGTCCTGATGGACCTTGGCAATCCTTCGCGAGACGTGCTGGAGGAGTACTTCGCGGTTAGCAGGGTTCTCGCGCGGCCCATCGCCATGTTCGTCGACGAAAGCGACGACGAGGCAATCGCGGCATCAATCGATGCCGGCGTTTCTGCTTATGTAGTGGATGGTTTTTCGAAGAAACGCATCAGGCCTCTGCTGGATCTTGCCGTGAAGCGTTTCAATGCCTTCGCTCGCTTGCAGAATGACCTGAAGGAAGCCAAGGGCAAGCTCGCGGAGCGAGAGACGATCGACCGGGCGAAACGTATCCTGATGGACAGCAAGAAAATGACCGAGCCGGAGGCCTATGGCGAATTGCGGCGGAAGGCCATGTCTTCGAACAAGCGAATCGTCGAGATCGCCGATGCGGTTGTCACGGCCTATGAATTGATGGGAGATTGATCGCATGGGAACTGAAAATCTCACGATAGGATTTCTCCCGCTGGTCGACGCGTGCCTGCCGATCCTTGCGCACGAACACGGCTTTGCAGAGGAAGAGGGACTCTCGCTGTCCTTCGTGAAGGACGTCAGCTGGGCGACTGTCCTCGATCGCCTTCTCTATGGTCACACCGATGCGGCCCATATGCTGGCCCCGCTGGCGATTGCCACCACGCTTGGTCGCGGGCGACCGGCGCAATCGCTGTCTGCCCCCTTCGTTCTTGGCCTCAACGGCAATGCCGTCACTCTCTCCAGGCCGCTGGCGGAAATAGTCGCGACACCGGGGCAGTTAAGCGATCCGGCGAGACTGGGCGCTTCCCTTGCGCTGGAGGCCAGAGCCGCAATAGAGGCGGGTAAGCGGCTTCGGTTTGGCGTCGTGCATCGCTATTCAAGCCACAATTACAAGCTCCGGTACTGGCTGGCAGCTTCCGGCTTGCGTCCAGATGAGGACGTGGAAATCGTGACGGTCGCGCCGCCGTTCGTCGCCGATGCGCTGAGAAACGGCGAGATCGATGGCGCATGCGTTGGTGAGCCGTGGAATTCAGTGTGCGTGGAGCGCGATGTCGGGGTGATCGTCCTGGCCACGGCGCAGATCTGGCGTCGTGGAGTGGAGAAGGTGCTTGCCATGCGCGAACCTGTGCTGGATGCCAAGCGCGCGCAGTTCGAGAAACTCATCCGCGCCATGCGGATGGCCGGAGCGCATTTCGTCGATCCCTCGAATTTCGAGCTTAACGCCCACATCCTGGCGAGCGCGGATTATCTCGATGGTGACAGGAAGCTCATTTTGCGTGCCATTGCGGACCGTCTTGTCCTCAGCAATGGTTGTCCGCCTGTGCACTTCCCGGATTTCATGTTCCAGCACAGCGAGGCTGCCAATTTCCCGTGGGTCAGTCAGGCCGCATGGCTCTACTCGCAAATGGTGCGCTGGGATCATCTGGAATTCGACACAAAAGATGCGGCAAGCGCTGCAGGTGTTTTTAGGCCCGACGTCTATCGCAGTGCAACAAAATCAACCGGTGATGACATTCCGGCAGCAAATTCGAAGGTCGAAGGAAGTGTGTCCCAGCTGACACAGGTTGGCGCGAACGAGGGAAGTATCACTTTGTCATCAAACAGGTTTTTTGACGGAAAGGTCTTCGATCCGGAGCATGTGCAGGACTATCTGGCTCAGTTGCCATGACCGGCTTTTGCGCTGCACTGCGAAATAAGGGTTTGCGAGCGGCACCCGAATCGATTATCTAGGCAGTCAAGCGGAGACTTTCATCCATGGTCGGATGAGCAGACGGTCGCCGGATCAAATGAAAATTGCGTGGCAACGTAGCCGCCCGAAATGGCACCTCTCCGAGGTCCAGTTCGAGGCGGCTTTTTTGCGTTGCGCGTCAGAGTTGGAGTGAAATTCAATGTCGGATTCGTTTAAGAGCAAACTGAACCGCCGGACCGCACTGGGCACGCTGACAGCATTCGCGGCAGGACTGGCCCTTGTCGGTTGCGGCAGCAATGACGCCGAAGGCGCTGCCGTCGCTCCGGCGAACATCGATGGTCCGCCCGAGAAGCCCAATCTCAAACTCGGCTTTATCAAGCTGACCGACATGGCACCGCTCGCC
>JBASBA010000545.1:0-7086 GCA_049650885.1 Alteraurantiacibacter sp.
ATTACATAGAAATCGGCATGTTGGGTGCTTATGGCGCGGCGATGAAAACGGCGTTCAACGGTTTTGGCGCGAGCGAAGCGGTGTTGGTGGCAGATGAACCCATGTTCAGCCTGTATCGCGGTAATCGCCCGGTTCCCCGAGAAAGCGATAATGTGGTCAGCCTGCGCTGAGTTAGGAGAGTGCAGCGGCAGATCAGCTGCGCTGCACTCTCACCTGCATGAATTGCGGTTGGCTCTTGCTACCGTCACCCAGCATCGAATTGGGATAATTGCCTGGTGGCAGCGACGTCAGCGGCATACCGGCAGCGGCCAGCACATAGGGCGACACGCGGTGGCGGGTGCACAATCCGCCCGATCCATCGCTGGTAAGCGGTGTTTCAAATTCCACACCGATGGTTGCATCTTCGGAGCGGCGTACTTCGCACACGGCCAATTGCCCGCCACCCAGATCCACCACAAGGCCCGAGCCAACCGGAACGCCAACCAGCCCCTCAATGCGTGAGCCTGTCTTGCTGAGGTCGCGCATCACGGCATCATAACGATGATCCTCGTGGATCACACCGATGCGACGGAAAACGCTGCGGCGCTCCGGTCGGTTCTGATCGGGGCCGCTCGGTTTGATCTTGTAACCGCCATTGGCGATTTCGGCCAATATCTCTTCCTGCGGGCGCGCCTTGGAATAGATCCAGCCCTGAATGTATTTGGCACCCTTTTCGCACACCAGATTGAACTGGTCGAATGCCTCGACACCTTCAACAGTCACATCCATGCCCAACGCGTTGGACAGGCCGATAATGGCCGAGATAATCTTTGCGCTGTTCTGATCCTTTTGCGTGCAGCTATCGACGAAGCTCTTGTCTACCTTCAACTTGTCGAACGGGGCCGAGCGCAAATAGCTGAGTGATGAGTAGCCAGTGCCAAAATCATCCAGCGCCAAACGCACACCCAGCTGCTTGAGTTCGGCAAAGGTCTTTTCCGTGGTTTCCAGATCACCGACAAAAACCGTCTCGGTAAGTTCAAGCTCAAGCCTGTCGGGATCCAGCCCCGTTTCGTCCAGGGCTTGATCGGTCAATGCAACAAAGCTCTTGTTGGCAAATTGTTTGGCAGAGACGTTGACGGCAATGCGAATGTTTTCGGGCCAGTGAGTAGCATCTTGGCAAGCGCGCCGGAGGGCCCATTCGCCCAGTCGATTGATAAGGTCGGAATCCTCGGCAATCGGGATGAAGTGGTTTGGCGGGATATTCCCCTTTTCCGGATGCTCCCATCGCATCAGGGCCTCGAACCCGACAACGGCGTTGTCGCTGGTGCGCACGACTGGCTGGTAGTGCAGCTTGAGCTGCTCATTCTCCATCGCCCCACGCAGGTCGTCCAGCATGATCTGGCGCTCCTGCTCCACGTCCTTCAGCTCCGCCGAGTAGAAGCGGTACATCCCGCGACCGCCGTTTTTAGCAGCGTATAGGGCAAGGTCGGCAGATCGGGTCAGTTCATCGCGATCAAGCCCGTCGTAAGGGGCAATAGAAATGCCGACGGAGGCCCCGATGATCGCCCGCTTTCCCTCCACCTGATAGGGCGAGGAAAGCATTTGTATGATCTTGTCGGCCAGCTCTCCCAGTTCGCCGCGATCGTCCACATCGGGAAGGATAACCTGGAATTCATCGCCGCCCAGACGACCGATTTCGCCGCGGTTGCCGATGATGGCGCGCAACCTCTCGCCAACCTGGCGCAAGAGTTCATCACCGGCAGGATGGCCCATCGTGTCGTTCACATATTTGAACTTGTCGAGATCCATCATCAGCAGCGCACAGGAACGCTTTGCTGATTTATACGCGGACAGTGTGGAATCGAGCCGACGATCCATGCGGTGGCGGTTGGCAAGGCCGGTAAGTGAATCATATTCCGCCGCCCGAGAATCTTCAAGCTTGCGCTGGAATTCCAGGGTGATGTCCTTGGCGCTGCCGCGATATCCCCTGAAGGTGCCGTCTTCCGAGACTTTCGGATGGCCGCTGAGCGCCCACCATTTGGGCCGATCGGTGCCGCTTCCGAATTTAACCACCAGGTCAGACAGCTTGTTGCGGGCCGAAAGCTGAAAATTCAGCGGGCGATCCGATTTTTCATCCGGATTTGTGCGATCAACCTCGAACAGTTCGACCAGCGGATGCCCGATCATGGATGCAGGCTCCCGGTCCAGACTCTGAACGGCTCGGTCGGAAAGGTAGATCAGGCGGCCTTCGGCGTCGCTTGCCCAGATCCAGCCGATCCCGGCATGTTCGAAATCATCGAGAACCTCGCGCCGCAACGCGTCGTCACCGCCAACCTTTCCGTCGGAAAAGCCTCTCAGAAGTCCTCGGACTGCCATTTCGATCCAACAATTCCTTCACGCGCCGGTTAATCCGGCATCCATAGGAATGCAGTGACGTGTAATGGTTAATTCGCGGCTAAACGGGTTGTAAAAATCGCACTTATAAGCCGAACCGTTTGGTGTGCTTGCGATATCCGGACCAATCAGGCGGCCTGGCGCAATTCCAGCTCAAGCCGGTCCCAGATTTCTACCAGCGCCTTGGTCAGTTCTTCCATCATCGCCTCGTTATGGGCTGGGCCGGGCGTGAAGCGAAGCCGCTCCGTCCCGCGAGGCACGGTGGGGAAGTTGATCGGCTGCACATAGACGCCGTACTCCGCCAGCAGAATATCGCTGATCTTCTTTGCACGGACAGGATCGCCCACCATCAGTGGAACGATATGGGTTGTCGAGTCCATCACCGGCAAACCGGCATCGCGCATTTTCTGTTTCAGCATTGCGGCGGCTGCCTGCTGCGCATCACGCTCCACACAGCTGCCCTTCAAATGCTTTACAGAGGCAAGCACGCCAGCGACCAGCACAGGGCTGAGCGAGGTGGTGAAGATGAAGCCTGGCGCATAGGAGCGAATGCAATCGATGACCTTGCGGCTGGAGGCAACATAGCCACCCATGACGCCGAAAGCCTTGCCCAGGGTGCCCTCGATCAGGTCGATCCTGTGCGCCGCCTCGTCCCGTTCCGAGATACCGCCGCCGCGGGCACCGTACATGCCCACGGCATGCACTTCATCGATATAGGTGAGGGCGTTGTATTTCTCTGCCAGATTGCAGATCGCGTGGATCGGTGCCACGTCCCCATCCATCGAATACACGCTTTCGAATGCGATGACCTTTGGCGTGTCATGATCTTCAGCGGCCAGCAATTCTTCGAGATGCTCGACATCATTGTGGCGGAAAATACGCTTTTCACAGCCTGAATTGCGGATGCCGGCAATCATGCTGGCATGGTTCAGCTCGTCGGAGAAAATCATGCAACCCGGCAGCAGCTTGGCCAGGGTGGACAATGTTGCATCGTTGGAAACATACCCGCTGGTAAACAGCAACGCGGCTTGTTTGCCATGCAGATCGGCCAGCTCGTTCTCCAACTCGATATGATAGTGCGTGTTGCCACCGATATTGCGAGTGCCGCCGGAGCCTGCGCCCACATCGTGAAGCGCCTCTTCCATCGCGTCCACCACCTTGGGATGCTGGCCCATCGCGAGATAATCGTTGGAGCACCATACCGTTATCGGCTTGGGACCATTGTGGCCCGCGAAACAGCGCGCATTGGGGTAGGCACCCTTGTTGCGCAATATGTCGATGAAGACGCGGTAACGCCCCTCGGAATGCAGGCGATCAATCGCCTGGTCGAAGATCTGGTCGTAGTTCAGCGTACCTGTCCAAGCTGCGCCGCAATCAGAATCGCGGCCATTCGTGGGAGCGGATTTAGTCAATAAGGAAGATATTTTAAAGTGCGGAGTTTGCGAACCGTTCTCATTAAAACCGCAGGATTCTGCCGATTCCATATGG
The DNA here is from genome assembly GCA_049650885.1 of Alteraurantiacibacter sp. Lineage (GTDB taxonomy): Bacteria > Pseudomonadota > Alphaproteobacteria > Sphingomonadales > Sphingomonadaceae > Alteraurantiacibacter. The sequence continues at coordinate 3,862 of JBASBA010000545.1, forward strand.
CTTCAGGCTTCCGAGTAGCGCCTCGTCTTGCTGTCCATTGCCTGTCACAATCGCCAGATCGTCGCCTTTCCGCTCAAACGTCTGGCCCTGCGTCAGATATGTGATACGACGAGCTATTCCTTGCGCTCCATCAATAAACTGCACTTTTTCATCGAAAGCCAGGGCCAGTTCTTCCTGCACCAGCGGGAAATGCGTGCAGGCAAGGACGACGGTATCGATCCTGTCGCCACCATCCTGCGTGAAAAGGCCTGCTGCAGCGCGTTGAAATATTTCTGGATCGGGCGACTTCCCGCGCAGTTTGCATTCGGCCGCCGCGACAAGTTCCGGTGCGGCGAAGCGCAGCAGCCGCTTGCCCTCGGCAAATTCCGTCTCGAGCTTGTCGACATAGGCCTGCCGAATTGTGGCGGCGGTTCCCAGCAAACCGATTGTGCCGCTGCGCGTCATCTTGGCGGCAGGCTTGATGGCAGGCACCGTGCCCACGATGGGCGTTTCCAGCACATCGCGCACCATGCCCAGCGCTATGGTGCTGGCGGTGTTGCAGGCGATGCAGATGAGGCGCGGCTGATACCGTTCTGCCATTCGGCCCAGCAATCCGGCAACCCTGGCTGCCACTTCCGATTCGGTTTTCTCTCCATAGGGCAGGCCAGCTGTGTCGGCAGCGTAGATTACGGGAGCCTGTGGCAATTGCGCCCGCAAGGCAGAAAGCACGGTCAGACCGCCGAAACCTGAATCAAACAACAGGACCGGGGAATTCGAGTTAACTTTCTGCACTTTGTGCTCACCCTGCGCTTGTGGAACGACGACCATTCCCTTTAACGGTGCGCTATAAGACAATGCGGTCCTTGGACAAGCTCGGGACGAGCGGGAGTAGTAGATTTGGACCAGATTCTCGGACTGTTGCTTGGGTATGTTGCCGGCTCCATACCGTTTGGGCTGCTGCTGGCGAAGGCAGGCGGAATGGGCGATATCCGCAGTATCGGCAGCGGCAATATCGGCGCGACGAATGTGCTGCGCACCGGATCAAAGAATCTGGCTGTCGCAACACTGTTGCTGGATCTTGCCAAGGGTCTTGTTCCCGTCTTGGTGGCAAAATCGCTGTTCGATCAACCCGCGACCATGCCAGAGGCTGTATTCGGACCTGCACCCCTTGCCGCGCTGGGCGCTGTTCTGGGCCATTGCTTCCCAGTGTGGTTGGGCTTCAGGGGAGGGAAGGGAGTGGCGACCAATTTGGGCGTTTCCATCGGTCTCGCGTGGGAAATTGGCCTTGTCTATGCGCTGGTCTGGCTGGTGGTTGCCTATCTTTCGCGGATCAGCTCCCTGGCAGGCATGTGCGCCGTAATCGCCGCCGCGATCGCTGCGGTGGTTTTGGATTTTCCGGCCTATATGCCCGCGCTGGCTGTGATAGCCGTGCTGGTGCTGTGGCTGCACCGCGCCAACATCGGACGGCTGATGCGCGGTGAGGAACCGAAGATTGGGCAAGGCAAGTGAACAGCGCCACTTCGCTATCGCAGGAGGAAGCGTTTGCCCGCATTCGCTTGCTGCGTTCGGCAAATATCGGACCCGTCAGCTATGCCCAGCTGCTGCGCCGCTTCGGCAGCGCGCAAGAGGCAGTAAAAGCGTTGCCGGATCTGGCCGCGCGCGGCGCAAAGCGAAACTACAAGGCTGCCCAGAAGGAGCGTGTAGAGAGCGAGATTGCCATGGCGCGCAAGGCCGGGGCACGATACCTGTTTCACGATCAGCCCGATTTTCCCGCCAACCTGGCAGCGATGACTGGTGCGCCGCCGATTGTCACCATGCGCGGCAATCTTGCGCTTGCATCAAGACCCTGTGTCGCAATGGTAGGTGCGCGCAACGCTTCTGCTGCGGCGGTGAAGCTGGCGCGCGATTTCGGAAGGGAGCTGGCGGCCGCCGGCTTTGTCGTGGTGTCGGGCCTTGCGAAGGGCATTGACGGAGCCAGTCATGAAGGCGCGATGCCCAGTACGATCGGCGTGATCGCAAGCGGCATCGACATTGCCTATCCCGCGCAGCACGCAAAATTGCAGGAACAGGTCGCAAGCGAAGCGCTGCTGATCGCGGAGGAGCCGCCAGGCACTCAGCCAAGAGGGCAGCAGTTTCCCAAGCGCAACCGCATTATCGCCGGACTGGCATCGGGCACGCTGGTGGTGGAGGCCGCCCCAAAATCCGGCTCGCTCATTACTGCCCGACTGGCAGGCGAAGCGGGGCGGGAGGTAATGGCGATACCCGGCCATCCGGCAGACAGCAGATCCCACGGGTGCAACCAGCTGATCCGGGAGGGCGCTGTGCTGGTGCAGTCGCCGGACGATGTGGTTGAACTGCTCTCCGGTTTTGACGGGAAGCCCATGTCCTCGGTGCGCGAGATTGCCGAGGATTTCGTATACAGCGAGGCGGATGAGGAAATGCCTTCGGACGATATCGCCGCGATCCTTTCTGCAGCGCCAGTCTCTGTCGATGAACTGGTGCGCCAAACCGGTTCCGCACCGGGCGCGGTGCAAATGGCGCTGCTGGAACTGGAGATTGCCGGACGTCTGGATCGCCATGCCGGGGGGAGGGTAAGCCTTGTCTGACCTTGCCAAGCCGTCCGCAACCCTCGCGCGGCGGGTCTATGTAATCGCTGCTATCTACGGTTTTCTGGCGGTTCCCGCGCTCTATTTCACCGATGCTCCCGATCCGCACCGCCTCTTGTATTTCGCTTTCGCCGGTATCGCACTGGTGTTTCAGGGCGTATTCTCGGTCATCGCCCGCGATCCGCTGAAATACGCTGCATTGGTTCCGCTGACGGTTTTCGAAAAGCTGAGCTTCGGCATTCCGGCACTCGCCTTCTGGTCGCAGGGGCAGGCGGCTGATGACATGGCACTGGGCGGCGCGGTGGACCTGTTGTTTGCCGGACTATTCTTGATTGTGTGGCTGAAGCTGCGAAAGGCCGCTTGACGAATCTTCATGAAGCGCACCACCCTCGCGCACACATACACACGTAAGACATCTCCGAGGCTCACCCTCGGTATCAGCGTCAGGAAATTCCGGAACCACAATGCAACTTGTAATCGTAGAATCGCCAGCCAAAGCGAAAACCATCGAGAAATATCTGGGCGGGGACTTCAAGGTTCTCGCATCCTACGGCCATGTGCGTGACCTGCCGCCCAAGGATGGCTCCGTCCGCCCGGACGAGGATTTTGCGATGGATTGGGAAGTCTATTCCGATCAGCG
>JBASBA010000546.1:0-9452 GCA_049650885.1 Alteraurantiacibacter sp.
GCCGCAAAGCGCCGCCCCCGCCAAGTGATGTTTCCAGTTGTGCCAGATCAAGTTTCGAACGTATGGTATCGAAAATCGCGCTGGAGGCCTGGATGACGAACAACCCTGACACTGACCATTTTGCCGACCTTGATGGGGAGCGGTTGGGGGATTGGCTTGGGCGAAACATGGCCGTTAGCGGCCCCTTGCTGTCCCTCTCCAAATTTTCCGGCGGCCAGTCAAATCCCACCTATCGCATGGCCTATGGCGACAAGGATTACGTGTTGCGACGCAAGCCCTTTGGCAAGATCCTGCCATCGGCCCACGCGGTGGAGCGCGAGTATCGCCTGATCGATGCGCTGCACCCCCTTGGCCTGCCGGTGGCACAGCCATTTGCCCTGTGCGAGGATCCCGATATCATCGGTTCTCCATTCTACATCATGGACATGGTGGAAGGGCGCGTGTTCTGGGACGGCACGCTGGCAGACACCGCGCGCGATGAACGCGCACCCATCTATCACGCGATGGTGGATACCCTTGCCCGCCTGCATGGCGTCGATCTGCAGGAGGCCGGCCTTGGCGATTACGGCGCGCCCGGCAATTATTTCGAGCGACAGATAGGCCGGTGGACCAAGCAATACCGCGCTTCCCAGACAGACGATCTGCCAACGGTGGAACAGCTGATTGAATTCCTGCCCGACACCGTGCCCCTGCAGGAGCGGACAAGCATCATTCATGGCGACTTCCGGATCGACAATCTGATCTACGCGGCGGACGGGCCGGAAGTGCGCGCCATCCTTGACTGGGAGCTGTCCACACTGGGTGATCCGCTGGCCGACTTCACCTATCTCGCGATGAACTGGGCACTGCCGCGCGGCGGCAGAAATGCGCAGCTTGGCGGGGAAGATCTGGCCGCGCTGGGCATTCCTTCGCTGGAAGAGATCACTCAGCAATATTGCGCCGCCACGGGGCGGGAAAGCGTGCCCGATATGAACTGGTATTTCGCCTATAACTTGTTCCGCCTGGTCGGCATTTTGCAGGGCATCAAAAAGCGCATCATCGATGGCAATGCGTCCAGCAAGGATGCGCAGGAGAAAGCCGCGATGGTGGAGCCGCTGGCCGCCGCCGCGCTCGACTTCGCCAAGAAGGCAGGAGCCTGATATTACGTTATTTCAAGGGGTTAACGATATGTCACTTTTCGATTGCGCCGGCAAAACTGCCATCGTCACGGGATCATCGCGCGGGATAGGCCGGGCCATTGCAGAAGAGCTGGCCGATCACGGCGCGCGGGTCGTCATTTCAAGCCGCAAGCAGGATGCCTGCGAGGAAGTGGCCAGCGCGATCAATGAAAAGCATGGCGAAACCCGCGCCGTTGCCATCGCCGCCAGCATTTCTGAGAAGGAGGCGCTGGAAAATCTCGTGTCGCAAACGCACGACCATTTCGGCCCCGTCGACATCCTCGTGTGTAATGCTGCCAGCAATACATACTACGGCTCGATGGATGGCATTACGGACGAACAGTTCCGCAAGATCCTGGATAACAACGTGCTGTCCAACCACTGGCTGGTGCAGCTGGCATTGCCCGATATGCGCGCCAGCGGCGGCGGGGCGATCATCGTCGTATCCAGCATTGGCGGCCTGCGCGGGTCGGCACAGATCGGGGCCTATAACATCTCCAAGGCGGCGGATTTCCAGCTGGTGCGCAACTATGCCGTGGAGGTTGGCCAGGACAATATCCGTATCAACGCAATCGCGCCCGGCGTGGTAAAAACAGACTTCGCGCGCGCCCTGTGGGAAGACCCGAAGATGCACGATCGCACGGCACGTGCCACACCGATGCGCCGCCTAGGCGAACCGCGCGATATCGCCGGTGCGGCCGTCTATCTGGCCAGCGATGCCGGTGCATGGATGACGGGGCAGATGATGGTAATCGATGGCGGCGTTACCATCAGCTCTGGCCTGTGAGCGCGCTGGCAGGCAAGGTCGCCTGCATCACCGGCGCCGCATCGGGCATCGGCCGCGCAAGCGCGCTGCTGTTCGCTGACAAGGGCGCGAAAGTGGTGGCGTTCGACCGGTCTGAAGCCGTCGAGGAAACCGCCAGCGCCATCCGCGATGCCGGGGGAGACGCAGTGGCGATGACAGGCGACGCCGCAGCCGAGGAAGATATTGGCGCACTGGTCGCCATGGCGCAAAACACGTTCGGCGGCCTACACGTATTCTTCGCGAATGCAGGCATCACCGGCACCGCGCGCGGCGGCATTTTCGATAGTGATGCGGCCAATTGGATGGAAGTGCTGCGCATAAATCTCGTCGGCCCCTTCCTCGCCGTAAAACATGCCGCACCCGCGATCGAGGCGTGCGGTGGCGGCGCGATTGTATGCACCGCCTCTGTCGCAGGATTGCGCTCTGGCGCTGGGCCAGCGCCATATTCCGCATCCAAGGCAGGCGTCATCAACCTGGTGCAAACCGCGGCGCAACAACTGGCGGGAACAGGCGTGCGCATAAATGGCATCTGTCCCGGCCTGATCGAAACCGGCATGACCGCACCTCTATACGATAATGCCCGCGCCAAGGGGAAGGAGGACCAGATCGGCCTTCTCAACCCACTGGGCCGCGGAGGGGAGCCGGATGAAATCGCGCACGTCGCGCTTTTCCTCGCCTCGGATGCCGCCAGCTATATCCACGGACAAGCCATCGCCGTGGACGGCGGCCTCTCGACCTCCCACCCCGTCACACGCCCTCCCGGCCTTCAACAAGGGTGAAACAGGCTGCGGGGCAGCAAGGGCCCGAAGTCGGACAGCAGGGGACAGGCAGGCACCTTGGCCGGCCCAAAGCATGGCAAGACAGCCCGGCTTCACGCATCCCGGAAAAGCCCCGTGCGCTGACTTTGTAAACCCGCTTGTCTGAAAACACGGTATGCAATAGACCCTGTTTGCAAGAGGAGTCGCGCACGCCATTTTTCCGGCGGCGCGAAACATCAGCCGCAATGGGAGCCAGCATGTCGAAAATCACCGCGCAGCGCGAAGACGAGATCCTTGTCATCACGCTGGACAATCCGCCCGTAAATGCATTCTCCACCGAAGTTCGCAATCTCATGGCTGCCGCTATCGAAGAGGCAGCGAGTGACAGCGACATAAGGGCCGTGGTGATCCGTGCGGAAGGACGCATGTTTTCTGGTGGTGCGGACATTACCGAATTCGGCAAACAGCCCGTGCATCCCACCCTGCCCGAACTGATCGACAGCATCGAGAACCTGGCCAAGCCGGTTGTCATTGCATTGAACGGCACGGCACTGGGCGGCGGTTGTGAAATCGCGCTGGGCTGCAATTACCGGATCGCCGTGCCCGCCACGAAGATCGGCCTGCCCGAGGTGAAGATCGGCATTCTGCCCGGTGCTGGCGGCACGCAGCGCCTGCCCCGCGTTGTGGGCGTGGAAGAAGCCCTGCCAATCATCGTGACCGGCAATCCCATTTCGGCGGCCAAGGCCGAAAAGATTGGCCTGGTCGATAAGATCGTGGACCCCGCCGATCTGCGTGAAGAGGCGATCGCTTTCGCCCGTGAAGTATCTGGCCGCAGCCAACATCCCGTCTCCAGCCAGCGAACGGACAAGATCGCTTTGCACGATCCCGGCGTGTTCGACGCCTTCCGCGAAAAGCATGGCCGCCGCCTGAAGGGCCTCGAAGCGCCGGAAAAGTGCATAGAGGCGGTGAAACTTTCGACTCAGCTTCCCTATGAAGAGGGCATCGCCAAGGAACGCGAGTTCTTCATGGAACTGGTTATGGGTGACCAGTCCAAAGCCTTGCGCCACGTATTCTTTGCAGAGCGGCAGGCGGGCAAGATCGATGGTCTGCCAAAGGATGTGCAGCCCATGCCCATTCGCAAGGTCGGCATCATCGGTGCGGGCACGATGGGCGGCGGGATCGCGATGAACTTCCTCTCCGCCGGTTATGATGTGGTGATGGTGGAGCGCGAGCAGGACGCGCTTGATCGCGGCATCGGCATTATCCGCAAGAATTACGATGCAACCGCGCGCAAGGGCCGGATGACTGCGCAGCAGGTGGAGGAGGCGATGGGCCATCTCACCACCTCGCTGGACTATCAGGATTTTGCGACGTGCGACCTGGTGATTGAGGCCGTCTTCGAACTGATGGAAATCAAGAAGGACGTGTTCGGCAAGCTGGATACCATCTGCAAGCCGGACGCGATCATGGCGTCCAACACCAGCTATCTTGATGTGAACGAAATCGCCGCCTGCACTTCGCGGCCAGAGCAGGTGGTGGGCCTTCACTTCTTCTCTCCCGCCAATATCATGCGCCTGCTGGAAGTGGTGCGCGGGGACAAGACCAGCCCGCAGGTGATGGCCACGGCGATGGCTCTCGCCAAGACAATCGGCAAGGTCGCGGTTGTTTCCGGCGTGTGTCACGGCTTCATCGGCAATCGGATGCTTGCCGCCCGACAGGAACAGGCAAGCGCCCTGTTGATGGAAGGCGCGCGGCCAGCGCAGGTCGATCAGGTGCTGCTCGATTTCGGATTCCCGATGGGGCCGTTCCAGATGGCCGATCTGGCAGGGCTTGATATTGGCTGGGACCCGGACAAGTCATCCAGTTCCACCGTGCGCGAGGTGCTGTGCGAGCGCGGTCGGCGCGGGCAGAAAACCGGCAAGGGCTTTTACGATTACGACGACAAGCGCCAGCGCGCCCCTTCGGACGAGGTGAACGAGGTTATCCGCCAATTCGCCGAAAAATCGGGCAAGGAACAGCGGGATATTTCGAACGATGAAATCCGTGAACGGCTGCTGTATCCGATGGTGAATGAAGGCGCGCTGATCCTGGAAGAAGGGATCGCCCAGCGCGCCAGCGATATCGATACCGTATGGGTCAACGGCTATGGCTGGCCGCCCTTCACCGGCGGACCGATGTTCTGGGCAGACACCGTCGGACTGGACACTGTCCTCGCCGGGCTGGAACGCCATGCGGAGCAGATGCCGGATGTGAAAATCAGCAAATTGCTGCGCGAAAAGGCCGCAAAGGGTGGGCGGTTCAATGGCTGATGCTTCCGACACCTTCCGCCGCGAAACGCGCGCATGGCTGGAGGCGAATTGCCCACCTGAAATGCGCAAACCCATGCGCAGCGAGAAAGATGTCTGCTGGGGCGGGCGCAACTTCACCTTTTCCAGCGAGGCGCAGAAACAATGGCTGGAAGTCATGGCGCAGCGTGGGTGGACCGTGCCTGACTGGCCAACGGAATATGGCGGAGGCGGGCTGTCGCCTGCCGAAAGCAAGATCCTGAAACAGGAAATGGCGGCGCTTGGCTGCCGCACGCCTTTGCAGAGTTTCGGCATATCCATGCTTGGCCCGGCCCTGCTGAAATACGGCACGGAAGAACAAAAGCAGGAGCATTTGCCCAGCATCACGCGCGGCGAGATACGCTGGTGCCAGGGCTATTCCGAACCCAACGCAGGCTCCGACCTCGCCAGCCTTGCCACCAGTGCCCAGGACCAGGGTGATCACTTCTTGGTAAACGGGCAGAAGGTCTGGACCAGTTATGCCGACCAGGCCGACTGGATTTTCTGCCTGGTGCGCACGGATACCACCCAGAAGCAGGGGGGCATATCCTTCCTGCTGTTCGACATGGAATCAAACGGCGTCTCGACCAGGCCGATCCTGCTTATCAGCGGCTCCTCCCCCTTTTGCGAGACTTTCTTCGACGATGTGAAAGTGCCCAAAAGCCAGGTGTTGGGAGAGATAAACCAAGGCTGGACGGTGGCCAAATACCTGCTCGGCCACGAACGCGAAATGATCTCCGGCATGGGTGGACGCACGCAAGGTCCATCACTGCCAGACTATGCCCTCGGCAAGATAGGCAAGAACGAGCAGGGCCATCTGGACGATCCTGTGTTGCGGGCGCGGATAGCCATGCAAGAGGTGCGCAGCCACGCCTTTGCCGCGATGAGTGAAAGGTTCATGGATCGGCTGAAGGCGGGCAAGATCCATCCCGCGCAGCCATCCATGATGAAATACTACGGCACCGAACTGAACAAGGATCGCCACGAACTGCTGATGGCAGCAGGCGGCAGCGAGGCGCTGGAATGGGATAGCGAGGGATCGGGCGGCGGCAAGGCGGCGCGCGCATGGTTGCGGACCAAGGCCAACTCGATCGAGGGCGGAACCAGCGAGATCCAGCTGAACATCATTGCCAAGCGCATCCTCGAACTGCCGGAGTCGTAATCATGGCGCTTTTCCTTACCGACGATCAGGAAACACTTGCCGATACCGTTCGCCCATACATCGGCGATCAGGCGCCCGTGTCGCACCTGCGCAGCCTGCGCGATACAGACGAACCCGCCGGGTTCAGCCGCGATCTCTGGCGGCAGTTTGGCGAAATGGGCTTCACCGGAATTCTGGTGGACGAGGGCGACGGCGGCCTTGGCCTGGGCCATGTCGAGGCGGGCATCGTGCTGGAAGAGATAGGCCGCAATCTTACGCCGTCGCCTTTCATCGGCACGGCGGTGGGCGCGGTAGAAGCGCTGTTCTTTGCCGATACGAAACTGAGGCAGGCGTGGCTTCCCGGCATCGTGGCAGGGGAAACCGTAGCAGCGCTGGCCCTTGACGAGGGAGTACGGCACCGCCCGCAAAGCGTCGGCTTGATGGCCCAGCGCAATGGCAACGGCTTTCACCTGTCCGGCGTGAAGCAGTTTGTGCCGTTCGGGCACGAAGCGGACCTGTTGATCGTATCGGCACGCACCTCCGGCGATACGAGGGACGAGAAAGGCATCACGCTGTTCGCTCTGCCCCGATCGCATCCCGGCGTAACCGTAACGGCAGAACGCCTTGCCGACAGCAGCTTTGCAGCTCGCGTTGAGCTGGACGGCGTGGAACTGGATAGCAGCGCAGTCATCGGCGATATCGACGACGGGCGCACCGGCCTCAACCGCGTGCTCAATGCCGTTCGCGCTGGCGCATCAGCGGAAATGGTAGGCGTTGCCGAAGGGGCGAGTGCGATGACGCTCGACTATATCAAGCAGCGCAAACAATTTGGCCGGATCGTGGGCAGTTATCAGGCGCTTCAACATCGTGCCGCGCACCTGTACTGCGAAATGGAAGTAGCCCGCGCCGCTACCCTGAAGGCGCAGCAATCGCTGGATGCGCGAAGCGCAGATGCGGAGCGCGATGCCTGCGTTGCCAAGGCGATGGCAGGCATGGCCAGCGGGCTGGCCGTTCGTGAAGCGGTGCAAATGCATGGCGGCATCGGCATGACCGATGAATATGACGTGGGTTTCTTTATGAAGCGCCAGCGCGTGCTTGCAGAGCTGTACGGAGATGCCGATTTTCACGCGGACCGACTGGCCAGCATGGATGGGTATTGAGGGCGGCGAGACGCCCAGGAGGCCCCAAGACTGTGCCGCGATGTGCGATGCCGCCTAGGCAGCGCACATAAGCTCAAGATAGCGGGACAAATGCTCATCCTCATCACCAAGAATGTGGCCCAGCATCACCATGCGCTTGGCATAATGCGACAGCGGCAGTTCCCATGTCATGCCAATGCCGCCGTGGATCTGGATCGCCTCTTCCGCGGCCAGTGAGCCCACGCGCCCGCAGGTATATTTCGCCGCTGCGGCAAATCGATCACGTTCGGACTTGTCGAAATAGGCCGCTGCATTGATCGAGGCGGAGCGCGCCTGCTCAATCTCCAGCGCCAGCGTTGCCATGCGATGCTGCAGCGCCTGGAATTTTCCGATCGGCACGCCAAATTGTGTGCGTGTGCGCATGTATTCCAGCGTCTGATCGCGCAGCTGGTCCATCACCGCGACGCTTTCCCACGTCAGGCCGACGATGCCAGCTGCAATCGCTTCGGCAATCGCATCGCCCCCTGCGCCCGGCAGTTCTTTCGCTGAAACACCGGACAGGCGCAGCTCACCGCCGGAACCGCCATCGACCATCTTGTAGTCCGCCACCTCGACACCGTCAGCGCCGGTCTCAATGAGAAAAGCCTGCTCGCCAGCGGTTACCACCACAAGGTCAGCCGCACCCAGATATTCTACAACGCCCTTTGCGCCCTGAAGCGTCCAGCCCTCGCCGGACTTTGTGGCGGTGACATCGCTGTTTTCTCCGGTTTCGGCATCATGCGATGGATCATGCGCGAAGGTGAGAAGTTTCTCGCCCGAGATAACGGATTCCAGCGTTTCGCTCTCCCCCGCTGCGGCCAGCAGTCTGCCGGCCATCAGCGTGCCGAGATATGGCCCTGTCGCTATCGCCCGCCCAACCTCTGCAAAGACAGTGCCGATATCGAAGCCGGTGCCGCCAAAGCCGCCCGCGTCTTCTGGAAACATCGCGCCGAGCACGCCCAGTTCCGCCATTTTCGACCATGTTCCGCGGTCAAACCCATGATCCGTTTCGATCACCTTCAGCCGCTTTTCCCAGCCGAATTCATTGGTGTAAAAGCGCGACAGGGTGTCTGCCAGCATCTGCCGGTCTTCGCCGGTTGCAAAATCCATGGATTACAGCTCCAGAATAGCTTTGGTGATAATTTCGCGCTGCACCTCGTTGGAGCCGCCGAAAATCGAAAGTTTGCGCATGTTGAAGTAGTGGGCCGAGGTCGATCCGCTCCATTCAGGCCCGATGGCCGCGCCGTTATAGCCTTCATCGAAACTTTCATCGACGAAGGGCTGCGCATATCTGCCAGCGGCGCGGCGCATCAGGCTGCCGATTTCCTGACGGATCTCTGTCCCGCGGATCTTCAGCATGGAGCTTTCGGCAACAGGCGCCCCGCCCTTGCCCGCAGAATCCAGCACGCGCAGGTTCGTGGTCTTCATGTTTTCCAGATCGATTTCCAGCTTGGCCAGACACTGCGCGAACAGCGGATCGTCGATCAGCATGGTGCCGTTCTTCTTCGTGGTGCGCGCGATTTGCTTCAGCTCGTCGAGCGCCGCCATGCTGGCGCCGATCCCGGCGATATTGGTGCGCTCGTAAGTCAGCAGGTACTTGGCGTAAGTCCAGCCGTCGTTCTCTTCACCCACAAGATTGGCGACGGGCACCTCCACATCGGTGAAGAACACCTCGTTCACTTCCTCATCGCCGTCCAGCAGCTTGATCGGGCGCACTTCGATGCCGGGCGTGTCCATGTCGATCAGCAGGAAGGAAATGCCCTGCTGCTTCTTGCCGGTGTTGTCCGTGCGCACCAGGCAGAAGATCCAGTCGGCGTGCTGGCCCAGCGTGGTCCAGGTTTTCTGGCCGTTGACGATGTAGTGATCGCCTTCCCGCACCGCGCTGGTCTTGAGGCTGGCAAGATCGGACCCCGCGCCCGGTTCCGAGTAACCCTGGCACCACCAGTCCGTGCCATCCAGGATGCGCGGAAGGTAATGCTCGCACTGCTCTTCGGTCCCGTATTTGATAAGCACGGGTGCCAGCATGGACAGGCCGAAGGGCACGATGCGCGGCGCATGGGCCTGCGCAGTCTCGATCTCGAAGATGAAT
>JBASBA010000547.1:0-10966 GCA_049650885.1 Alteraurantiacibacter sp.
CGCGATTACGTGGGGCAGGGCCGCAGCTATCCCACGTGGATGCACGCGGCATGGGCGATGAAGGACAGCGCTTCCCACGTCTATCCCGCCTACGGTATCGAGGAATGGCTGCGCTATACCAAGCGCCTGATGTGCGTATCGGGCAATGGCCGCATCACCTTTGATTACGACATGAAAATCGCCGAGCCTTTCAGCCGACCCGGCACGGACATGGGGCTGGACCTGTGGCCCGCGCTGAAGGCACTGGAAGGACGCCCCTTGCTGACGCTGCGCGGCGAACTGTCCGATCTTTTGTCAGACGCGACGTTCCGCCGGATGGGTTCGCAGATTGCCGGGATGGAGACTGTGACCGTGCCCAATGTGGGACATGCGCCGACACTTGAGGAACCCGTCGCGCTGGATGCCATCGCCCGTTTGTTGGGGAAGATCGCATGAGCAAGACACCCAGGATCCTCCATTTGCATTCCACATTCGACAGTGGCGGCAAGGAATTGCGCAATGTTCGCCTGATCAATGAATGGGGCAAGCAAGTCGATCATGCCATCGTTTCCGGCGATCTGGAAAAGCGCGGCGCGGCAGCGATGATCGGCAAGAAAGCGCGCGTGACGTGGCCCAGATTTCCACCCCTGAAGGGCAGGCCTACACCCGGCCGGCTGGCGGCGCTGGCAAAGGCGATGACAGGCTACGATCTTGTCTGCACCTATAACTGGGGCGCGATTGATGCGGTGATGGCGCACACCGTGTTTGCAGATGCCTTCAAGCTGCCGCCTCTGGTGCATCACGAGGATGGCTTCAACGAGGACGAGGTCCGGAAGCTGAAACGTCGGCGCAACTGGTATCGCAAAATCGCGCTGGGCAGGGCGGCGGCGCTGGTGGTGCCCTCCGCCAATCTTGAAGATATCGCATTGAACGTATGGGATCAGCCGCGCACCCGCGTGCGGCGCATATCGAATGGGATAGACACCCGCGCCTATTCTGCGCCGCCAAAGCGTGACATTCTGCCCGGGCTGGTAAAGCATAAGGACGAATACTGGGTCGGCACGCTGGCGGGCCTGCGCGAGGTGAAGCAGCTGGACGTGCTGGTGCGCGCGATGGAGCGGCTGCCGCAGGAATGGCAGTTGGTGATTGCGGGCGATGGCCCGGAACGTGATGCCCTGCTGGCAGAGGCTGAACGGATCGGCGTGGAAGATCGCGTTCACCTGCCCGGCTTCGTGGCGCATCCCGCCAAGCTGGTGGGCCTTTTCGATATCTTCGCCCTCTCCAGCCATTCGGAGCAGTTCCCCATTTCCGTTGTAGAGGCAATGGCCGCGGGCATTCCCGTCGTCGCGCCGCGTGTGGGCGACATCGGATCGATGGTGGCCAGCGACAATGGCCCGGCGCTGGTGGACCCTGTTACATCGCCGGCGACGGAGAAGGCGCTCGCCAAATCGCTGTCCCGTCTGGCGGCGGACCCGGCTACGCGCAAGCGCATGGGGCAGGCCAATCGCCAGAAGGCGCGCGAGGATTTTGACGAGAGCCGCATGATCGAACGCTATCGCGCCCTGTACTGGGGCCTGATGCAGAAATATCCGCGCTCTCAATAGCTTGCGTGCCAATCGGAGGCAGCATGTGCCGAATGCGCCTTCATGGGGCGTTCACGCGGGCGGGGACACTGTCGCCTCTTCGATTGAAATGCCTGTGCCATCCGTTAAAGAGCGCGGCTTGATATCCATTCCAGCACGATCGACATAAAGTGGCCAAAGCACCGACCGATACAAACCTTCCTGCCAAAACTTCTTCCCAATCGAAGTCGAAGGACCGCGCCGATGCAGAGCAGGAAATGCTCATGCGCGAGGTGGACGAGGCCGTCCGTCATGACGAGGTGGGCGATTTTGCCAGAAAATACGGCTGGCCGCTGGGCATCGCATTTGTAGTGGCCATGGCGGCCTTCGGTGGTTTCCTGTTCTGGCAGGACCGGGGCGAGGGCGAACTGGAACTTGCATCGGAAGAGCTGGTGAAGTCGATTGACGAGCTTGAAGCAGGCAATACGGACATTGCCGATGCCGATCTTGCAGCCCTTGCCGACGGTGAAGGCGGTGCCGCCACCATGGCCACCATGCTGCGCGCCGCGATCGCCCTGGAAAAAGACGATCCCGAGGCTGCAGCAGCCTTGTATGACCAGGTTTCCTCCAACGGTGATGTCTCTGCTGAATTGCGCGATATCGCTGCGATCCGCAGCGTTGCCGCGCGGTTTGACGAGATGGACCCGCAAGCGGTGATCGACCGTGTCGGCCCGCTGGCCGTGCCGGGCAATGCCTATTACGGCAGCGCTGGCGAGCTGGTCGCCCATGCCTATCTCGAACAGGGTAAAACCGCGGAAGCGGGCACCCTGCTGGCCGATATCTCTGGCAATTCGGACGTGCCCTCCAGCCTGCGTGCCCGTGCGCGAGAGCTGGCAGGTCTTCTGGGTGTCGATGCGATTGAGAATGTCGATGCCACCCTTGCCGAACTGACTGGTGAGCCACTGGAACAGCCTGACGCCGAGCTGGTAGAATAATAGCGAGTATGATCACGATGTTGAAGCAGCGCCCCACTGCAAAACGATTTGCAGCCCCGATGATGGCAAGCATTCTTGCCGTGGCCCTTGCCGGATGTTCCGGAGGGTTGTTTGGCAGCGGCGGCGATGACAAGGACGATACGCCTACGGTCGGTAATCGCGTTCCCATTCTGTCGCGCATTGCGACGGAGATTTCTGCCGATCCTGCACTGGCTGATGTTTCGGTTGTGGTGCCCACCGCCACCACCAATGCGACATGGTCTCAAGCTGGCGGAAACGCCGCCAAGGTGGCCGGGCACGTTACACTGTCCAGCAGCCCCGCGCCTGCTTGGAGCGCCAGCATCTCTGGCACCACCAAGACCCGGAGACTGGCCGCAGCACCCGTCGTGGGCGGCGGAATGCTGTTCGCGGTGGATACCGATGCGGTTGTCTATGCCTTTGACGCCGAAACGGGCGCGCGCCGCTGGAACCACCAGATAAAGGTATCGGGCAGTCTTCAGAACGCGACCTTCGGTGGCGGTGCGGCGTATGACAATGGCCGCGTCTACGCCACCAACGGCGTTGGCGATGTGGTCGCGCTGGATGCGCAGACAGGTGCGGAAATCTGGCGGGTAAAACCTGCCGGCCCCCTGCGCGGTTCGCCCACCTTGGCATTCAACGAAGTTTTCGTGATGACACAGGATAACCAACTTTTCGCGCTGGATACCGAAGATGGCGGCGTCGTCTGGCAACGTGCGGCGGCATCGGGCCAGTCCGGCCTGTTTGGCGTGGCAGCGCCTGCCGCGGGACAGGGAACAGTGGTCGCGGGCTTCTCCTCGGGAGAGCTGATCGCCTATCGTTATGAGAATGGCCGCGAACTGTGGTCAGACGCACTGGCCCGCACCTCCATCAGCACACAGGTTGGCACGCTGACCGATGTGGATGCCGATCCGATCATCGATCAGGGCCGCGTCTATGCACTGGGGCAGGGTGGCCGCATGGCTGCGTATGAACTTTTGACCGGCCAACGCATCTGGGAACTGACACTGGCAGGCGTTTCCACTCCTGCCGTTGTGGGCGAATGGGTTTTCACTCTTACTGATGATGCCCAGTTGCTGGCTATCCAGCGTGGCACGGGCCGCATTCGCTGGCTCACCCAGCTAGATCGGTGGCGTGATGCCGAGGACAAAGAAGGCCCTATTTTCTGGACCGGACCCGTTCTTGCCAGCGGTCGCCTATGGATTGCCAGCAGTCGCGGCCTTGTGAAAAGCGTGGACGTGACGAACGGCACTGTCGCCGACTTTACCGAGCTGGATGACGGCGTATCGCTGCCGCCGGTAGTTGCGAACAACATGCTTTATATCATGGATGACGACGGCACGATCCACGCCTGGCGGTAGGCTCGGTTTTCCGGTCGCCGGACCCTGGAAAAGCGCGCGCCCGAATTGGCGGGCGTTACCGGCCCCTTAACCCTTTTCGGGCTACCACGCCCGCGATGAGCGCGACCACGCAACCCTCGCGGCCACCGGCCAGCGACGTTTCTCCGTGGGTGGGTCTCGTCGGGTTGGTGACCCTGCTATCCTGCATCCTGTTCGCGCGCAGTTGGCCTGAAATCTGCCAGCATCTGGGCTGGGACAATGATCGCGGGCGCCTTTCCGGCCCCAATGCCGCACTGGCTGCGATGATGCTCACCGGGATCGCAATGGCTGCATGGTCGGTGCTGGTGGAGAAGGTGCATCGCAATCCGTCCACCGGGATAGACTGGTCCCGCCGCCGCCCCGTTTCCGACGTTATCGATATTGCGACCGCGAAGCTGGCGGGCCTGTGGGCCACGTGGTTCATCATCGGCGCGCTGTATTTTCTGTGCCGCTGGTATTGGGATGGCAACTATTTGTTCGCGATGCGCGTGATCGGCTGGGCCATTGTTCCCATGTTCGTGCTGTCCGTGCCTTATGTCATCTGGATTGATCGGGTGATGGTAAATCCAAAGGATCATTGCTGGCATTTTGGTGCCATGCTGGTGGGGCGGGAAGCCTGGGATGGCGAGCAGGTGAAAAAGCACTGGCGCGCATGGATCATCAAGGGCTTTTTCAGCGCCTTCATGATCAGCATCCTTCCCGCCGGATTCGCCTCCGTGGTGGAAGCCGATGCCTCTGCCCTGTGGGGCGATCCGGTGCGCCTTGGGGTGTTGTTGTTTGAACTGCTGTTCGTGATTGACGTGCAGATCGGCACCGTTGGCTATCTGCTGACGCTGCGCCCGCTGGATGCGCATATTCGCAGCGGCAATCCCTTTCTTGCCGGCTGGCTGGCTGCCCTGCTGTGCTATCCCCCTTTCGTGTTCGGCATCATGGGTGATGGCGGGGTGATCCAGTATGAATATAACACCGCCGACTGGGGCTACTGGCTGTCAGGCCACACTGGGTTCCTGTGCCTGTGGGCTGCGTGGCTGGTGTTCCTGACCGGGATCTATGCATGGGCGACGGTGGCTTTCGGCATCCGTTTTTCCAACCTTACCTATCGCGGCGTCATCACCCACGGGCCATATCGCTACACCCGCCACCCGGCATATCTGTCGAAAAACGCGTTCTGGTGGTTCTGCTACATGCCTTTCCTCGTCACCTCGGATTCTACCGCTGACGCCATCAGGAACACCGTGTTTTTGGGCGTGGTGAGCGCGATCTATTATTGGCGCGCCCGCACGGAGGAGGCACATCTGCTGGCCGAAGATCCCAAATACCGAGAGTATTACGAGTGGATGCAGGAACACGGCCTGATCACCGCGCGGCTTGCCAAACTGGCTCGCCGGGCCAATCCGCGTGGGGAACGAAGCGTGCCGCAACCGGCGGAATAGCGGCTATCCGCCGGAATTTCCCACGACAAAGCAGGCCGCCGCCACCAAAGCGCCAGCGTAACGATTGCTGCGAAAACGGTTCAGCGGGTTCATCGGATCTTGCGTATTCAATGTCAGCACCTGCCAGCCAAGGTGCAGGGCTGCCGGAAGCAGCGCCAGCAGGGCAATCCAGTCCCCGCGCAATTGCCAGAAGGCAAAGGCCCATAGGGCAATTGCCGCAAGGTAGAACGCACCGACGCCGGGCTTCACCTTGCCGCCAAGGCGCAGGGCAGATGATTTGATACCCACCAGCGCATCATCCTCCCGATCCTGCAATGCGTAGATCGTATCATATCCCATGCACCAGAAGAACGCGCCGCCATACAGGGCAAGTGGCACCGCAAGGTTATCACCGCGCAAGGCCACCCATCCCACCAGCGCGCCCCAGGTAAACACCAGCCCAAGCCAGGCCTGCGGCCACCATGTGATGCGCTTCATGAAAGGATAGGCCGCCACCAGCGCCAGGCTGCCCAGCGCCACCAGCTGCGCTTCCCAGCGCAGTTGCAACAGCACCACCAGCCCCACACCGCACAGCATCAGCAGCCAGACCCACGCTGACTTGCGGCTCACCCGTCCGCTGGCGATAGGGCGATTGGCGGTGCGCGCCACGCTCTTGTCCAGATCACGATCGACGATATCGTTGTAGACGCATCCGGCGGAACGCATGGCGATGCTGCCCAGCAGGAACCAGAGTATCAACTGCCATTGCAGCCCCGCGCCGGCCAGCCACGCACCCCATGCACAGGGCCAGAACAGCAGCCACCAGCCAATCGGCCGGTCGAACCGTGCCAGCAGCGCATAATCGCGCAGGGGCTGTGGCAGTCGTTCTGCGATACTCTTGTGCTCGCTGTCGGGCGTGATGGTTTCGGCGGTCATGGCTTGCCTGTTAGCGTTGCATGGCGTTAGTGGGAAGCCATGCCTGCAACGCCCTCATGGCCGCCCAAATCCGCCCCGCGACTGTTTGTTCAAAGCGCGCTGTCCAATGGGCAGTCGCTGTCGATAGATGGCCAGCAGGGGCATTACCTTGCCAGGGTGATGCGCGTGTCGCCAGGCGATGCGGTGATCCTGTGCGACGATATCACCGGCGAATGGCTGGCCAGCGTATCCGATGCGGGGAAGCGAGGCGTCACCCTTTCCATAAAGGAGCTGCTTCGAGAGCGGGAGGCCGTCCCCGATTTCTGGCTGTGCCCGGCGCTGCTCAAGAAGGATCGCTTCGATCTGGTGCTGGAGAAAGCGACCGAACTTGGCGTCGGGGAAATTCACCCCGTCATCACGCGCCGCTGCGTGGCGGACAAGCTGAACCCGGATCGTGCCAGAGCTATTGTGATCGAAGCCGCCGAACAATGCGCGCGCACTGCCCTGCCTTCTCTCGAGGCGCCGCAGAAACTCGACGCTCTGCTGCGTGAGTGGCCCGAAGACAGGCTGCTGTTCTTCGCCGATGAGGAAGGCGGCAGGGCGGCGGCGGAAGCATTCTCGTTCACCAGATATCCTGAACGGAGGGAGGGGGCGCACAAGGCCGCGATCCTGACAGGCCCCGAAGGCGGATTTGAGGATGCGGAGCGCGAAGCTATCCGTGCGCACCCGCAAGCCAGGCCGATATCGCTTGGGCCACGCATCCTGCGCGGAGAGACCGCCGCAATAGCCTCCATCGCATTGTGGATGGGGCTGGCAGGTGATTGGGACATGCATGAGTAACGCCGGACTTGCGCAATTTGCAGGTGTCCATTCGATTCCGATGCGCTAGAGGCTGGGCATTATGAGCACCCGCAAGGCAACCGAAGAGCTAGAACCGCCGATCGAGCACCGTGACCAGCTGGTCGCGCCGATGGAGGCGGGAGAAAAGCCGCCCGAGCAGTGGCGTATCGGTACAGAGCACGAAAAACTGGTGTTCAAGACCGAAGATTTCCATGCGCCGACCTATGGCGAGGATGGCGGCATTCGCGATATTCTGATGTCCATGCGCCGCTTCGGGTGGGAGCCGGTGCAGGAACGCGGTCCGGATGGCACAGTAGATACCATCGCCATGAGCGGCGCCGACGGCACCATCAGTCTTGAGCCTGCAGGACAGCTGGAACTTTCCGGCGCGCCGCTGGAGACGCTGCACCAGACCTGTGCCGAGACTGGCCGCCATCTGGATCAGTGCAAGACCGTGGGCGAAGCCTGCGGTGTCGGCTTCCTGGGCCTTGGCATGTGGCCGGACAAGACCCGCGAAGATCTGCCGATCATGCCAAAGCAGCGTTACGAGATCATGCGCAACCACATGCCGCGCGTGGGCACGCTGGGCCTCGACATGATGCTGCGCACCTGCACGATTCAGGTGAACCTGGATTATTCTTCCGAAGCCGACATGGTGAAGAAGTTCCGTACCGGGCTTGCGCTGCAACCGCTGGCCACCGCGCTGTTTGCCAATTCGCCCTTTACCGAAGGCAAGCCCAATGGCTTTCTTTCATACCGCAGCCACATCTGGTCTGACACCGATCCGCATCGCACGGGTATGCTGCCCTTCGTGTTTGACGATGATTTCGGCTATGAACGCTATGTCGACTATATGCTCGATGTGCCAATGTACTTCGTCTATCGCGACGGCACGTATATTGATGCTGCCGGACAGAGCTTCCGCGACTTCATGAAGGGCGAATTGCCCGCGCTTCCCAGTGAACTGCCAACGGCCAGCGACTGGTGGGATCACCTCTCTACCGCCTTCCCCGAAGTGCGACTGAAGAGTTTTCTCGAAATGCGCGGCGCCGATGGCGGTCCGTGGAACCGCATCTGCGCATTGCCCGCCTTCTGGGTCGGCCTGCTGTATGACGATGCAGCGCTGGATGCCGCATGGGACCTGGTGAAAGGCTGGACGATGGAAGAGCGCGAGCACCTGCGTAATGCCGTTCCCGCACAAGGTCTGGACGCGCCGCTGCCGCGTGGTGGCATATTGCGCGATCTTGCCCGCCATGTGCTGGATATCGCGCATGATGGGCTGGTGGCGCGCGGCCGGCAAAATTCGATGGGCGATAATGAAAGCGGCTTCCTCAATCCCCTGAAGGAGATTGTGGAGAGCGGAAAAGTGCCTGCACAGCGCCTGCTGGATAGCTACCACGGCGAATGGAACGGTGATATTTCGCGCGTATATGACCAGGCTTTTTAAAGCAGCGCATCAGCGATAGCTGACCACCTCAAACTCGATTCCGTCCCAGTCGAAAAAGTAGAAGGTGCGTGGACCAGGTTCGTATTTTCCGTGGCTGAACGTATCGAGACCGGCGTCCAGCACCACGCGTTCCGCCGCGTCCAGATCGTCCACCTCCAGCCCCACGTGGTTCATCGGCTTGCCCTTCTTCTGGCCGGAGTAATCCCCGCCATCTGACCACAGGGCGAGGTAGGTGTCATGTTCCCCCACATGCGCAAATTCACCGCGCACACCGTGCATGTCGCGGATGCGGACGTGCCAGCCGCACAGCTTCTGGAACAGCAATATGGAGCGAT
The DNA here is from genome assembly GCA_049650885.1 of Alteraurantiacibacter sp. Classification (GTDB taxonomy): domain Bacteria; phylum Pseudomonadota; class Alphaproteobacteria; order Sphingomonadales; family Sphingomonadaceae; genus Alteraurantiacibacter. Next base: position 8,883 of record JBASBA010000547.1, read on the forward strand.
CAAGATCGCTGACGGTGAGATTCACATGCTCGATACGGCCATGCGTCATTGCTTCAACTCCGTTGTTCAAATCCCTGATATGCAATGAAGGTGCGGCTGCCTGTCCGGCAGGCTGCGAATCATCGCTTGTGTTATGATGCAACCTCAAGCTAAGTTGAGGTCAAGCAATTGTGGGAAATACTTGCGGGGGCGACGGTATGCCAAGGGCGAACTTCATCACCATTGGAGAATTGGCAAGGCGCACGGGTGTGGCCGTATCTGCACTGCGCTTCTACGAACAAAAAGGCCTGCTTCATCCTCTGCGCACCAGCGGCAACCAGCGCCGTTTCCTGCGCAGCGATATCCGCCGCGTCAGCTTTGTACTGATCGCGCAGAAACTGGGATTGGGGCTGGAGGAGATCGTCACCCACCTCGCGAACCTGCCCGAGGGCCGTAATCCCACGCTGACAGACTGGCAAAAGATCAGCCGCGCCATGCGCGAACAGATCGACGCGCGCATCACCCTGCTCAACCGCACGCGGAACCAGCTGGACCAGTGCATCGGCTGCGGCTGCCTGTCGCTGACGAAGTGCCAGCTTTACAACAAGGACGACAAGCTGGGGCTGAAAGGGCCGGGACCACGGGCGGTGCTGGATTAGCGATGGTGGCGGACTAGCGGTGCTCGGAAAATGACGTACATTTTCAGACGTCAATATCCTCGATTAAAACTCTACCCTTACGCGCACGGTTGCATCCTGCGAAAATCCGCCCATTGGCATTCGCGTAGTGGAACCGATCAGTGTTGCATCTGCATATTCGCCCAGTTGCAGTTTTACCGCGTGCGGCAGATCCTGCGCCGCCGCTTCGAATTCTGCGGTCCGCCCTGCCTCGCCGCACACGACGATGGAGTTGACCTCCGACAGGTCCGTTTGCTCGTAGCAGGGGGGCGCGTGGATATCGTAGACCACGGTTCCGTCGGCCAACAATGTTCTGCCAGAGGTCTCAGCGGCCTGCTCCAACATGATCGGTATGCGTTCGCCGTCTTCCAATCGGCTTCACCCTTTGTTGACTTGAGCTTTACAATACGCGTGAGGCGAGCAAAATTCTCGGGCGACCTACTCCGCCGCCATCGCCTCGGCCTCGCCCAGGTCCACGCTGACGAGGCGCGAGATACCGCGTTCCACCATGGTTACGCCGAACAGGCGGTCCATGCGGCTCATGGTCACGGCGTTGTGGGTTACGATCAGATAGCGGGTGTTCGTGTCGCGGTTCATCGCGTCCAGCAGGTCGCAGAAGCGTTCGATATTGGCATCGTCCAGTGGCGCGTCCACCTCGTCCAGCACACAGATGGGGGCAGGGTTCGTCAGGAACAGCGCGAAGATCAGCGCAGTCGCGGTCAGCGCCTGTTCGCCGCCTGACAGCAGGCTGAGGGACTGCAGGCGCTTGCCGGGCGGCTGGGCGTAGATTTCCAGGCCTGCTTCCAGCGGATCGTCGCTATCAACCATCGCCAGATGTGCCTGACCGCCTTCGAACAGGCGGCTGAACAGCTTGCGAAAATGGCCGTCCACTTCCTCGAACGCGGCGCGCAGGCGTTCGCGTCCCTCGCGGTTGAGGTTGCCGATAGAGCCGCGCAGGCGCGCCACGGCCTCGGCGAGTTCGGCCTGCTCCTGCGCGCTGGCGCCGTGCTCCGCCTCGATCCGCTCAAGCTCGTCTGCGGCGACGAGGTTGACGGGGCCGATCCGCTCGCGGGCAGCGGTGAGGCGGTCCATTTCCTCGCTCTCGGCGGTGGCGTCCTTAACCGCCTCCTCGTCGAATTCGAACTTATCCGGCAGTAGCGGAGGCGGGGACTGGAAACGTTCGCCCGACGCGCGCGCCATTTCCTCGCGGCGTTGTTCCTCGTTCTCGGCACGGGTGGCCAGCGTGGCGCGTTCCTCGCGCGCGGTGGAGAGCGCCTCGTTAACCTCGGTCAGCTTGGCATCGGCGGCGCGGGCCTGTTCCTCCGCCTCGCGCACGGCGGCCTCGGCCTTGGCCAGTTCCTCGGTCAGCCGCGCGCGCACGGCCTCTCCGCCTTCGATCTCCTTGATGAGGCCAGCGGGCTTGGCAGC
>JBASBA010000548.1:0-15332 GCA_049650885.1 Alteraurantiacibacter sp.
TGTTCGATTCTATTATTGTTTCGTTAACCCTACAGGATTGTGTGGGCCGTCGTAACCGGCCCACAACCTGTGCCGATCAGTAGTCTACGCGTTCCCATCCGTAGTTGCCGTCGAAGTCCCGCCAGTCCACGAAGACGGAACGCATAGAAACCGTCGGACAGGGTTCGCCCCATCCCGGTGGACGGGCATAGGTCGCCGGAACAGCCCCAATCGAGCTGGTTTCCCACCCGTAGTCGCCTTGGACGCCATAGCTTCCGAGGCGGATGGTTGAACTGCGACGGCACTCCTCGTCGCCTTCTCGGCCTCCTTCGCGCTGGCGGCCCTGAATCATGTAGACGCGGATAGAGCGGATGAAATCGAACTCCGCACCGCTGATGTCGATGTCGGACGACCCGTCTTCGTTGACGTATTCCTGGGCAAGATCGAGGCTGAAGCCTTCGGGCAGCGGTATCGCCGGGCCTCCGCCATCGTAACGGTTGACCGCGGGCTGCGCGGCCAGTGTAGGTTCGTCGTCCATGATCGGCTCGGAGGAGTAGGATTGAAGTGTGAGGCGCATGTCGTCCAGCAGTGCATCCCAGATGCGCGTGGTGGACATGCTTTTGGGCCCAGCGTCGACGGATGCGCCCATGGGACACCGCCAGATTTGCAAGGGCGGCTCTACCGGCCACGGCGTGATGCGCCGGATGAACTCTACGCGGGCCGCGGCGCAGGGCGCCGACGCGGGCCAGCCGCCTGACAGGCAAAGCAGGATGGCGCAGTCGATGGGGTAGCCCTGCGCGTTGGCGGGCTGCGGCTCGGCGGCGGTGAATGCTACGGCAGCCACTGCGAGCGCGGTGGATCGTAGGTGTACGTGCATGTCGATCCCTCCATGCCGAACAATATTATAGTTATAGCTACTAACGTATAAAATTGTATAGGGGAAGAACCTTAGGTCTTGCAATGCTCCACCGCGCTGGCGGACCTTTGGGGACGGTCCAAGTAGTTCTCTTAAACATAAGGCTGGTGGGACCGGACGGTTACCACAGCGGCTCGCCTACGATCTAATTCCGATAGGACGAAGACGACATCGAGGTTGTCCGCATCCTGCATCAGAGCATGGCCTGGCTGGAGTTGGCACAGAGGATCTCGACGTTCAACTCGTTCAGCGCGCGACCGAACTGGGTCATGCCATGGCCGGTCCGGGTGCCCTGGCTGGCAACGCGGAACACCGTGTGCTTGTCCGAGTAGAACGCGACCGGGCGGCCGTGCCTCGCCAGATACGCTTCCAGCGCGCCGAAGTAGCCGAACGTGCTCTCGGACGTCACGAACTCCAGGTGCATCAACCAGCTCGTCGCGTCGTCCATTGCCCGACAGTGCATTGCGAAGCAATGTCACGAGAGGGGACAAACACGAGCAGCGTGCAGGCCGGCGCGCGGTCCTCGAACCAGCGGTGATCCGAGCCGTCGATCTGAACGAGCTCGCCGAAACACTCGCGCCGCAGCCGCGGCTGATGGAACGTTCGCCGCTGCTTGCGCGAGAGCCCGATCCCGTCGGCCTGCATCCACTTCCTCAGCGTCTCCCGCGACACCTTCAGGTCATGCCGCTCGGCCAGCGTCTCCGCCGCGAGCGTCGGGCCGAGATCGGCATATCGCTCCCGGACCAAAGCCATGGCGTAGTTCCGAATGCCAGGATCGATCCGGTTGTTCGACGCCCGGCCGCGTGCCTTGTGCCGGATCGCAGCCGCGCCCTCGGACTTGATCACCTTCCGCAGCCGATATACCTGGCGCCGGCTCAGCCCAAGGACGTTCGCCGCGTTCGACACCGTCATCCGACCCCGGATCACCTGACCGAGGACCTCGACCCGATTCAGCTCGAGCTCGCTCATCACCACCCATCCCGCGGCCACGCTCCCATCCTGATCGCCGATAGGGGAAGCGTGACAGTTCTACTTTGCAAACATGGGACATTCTAACTTTGCGACTACAGAAATGGGTCCAATAACTGATATTATGTAATACGTTCTGCCAAGTACGCTTGGAGCGGACGTTCGCGCCTTCCGCGGCGAACGGCAGCTTCGAGCCCATCCTGTACATTTGTGAGCCTGAAGCGAATGTCTGGTCTTGATTACTTCTCCAAATCTAATGAACGCTGACCTAGCAAGAGGTCGGCTTTCAAGACCCAGTTCCAAGAGAGTGTTCCACCAAAGCCCTCTGACGGCATCGGTGCCAGCGTTGTATGCCGCCAGCACAAACCGCGCGTCGCCGAAGGTCTCTAATTGTGCGACCAGGTAACGCGCGGAGCCGTCAAGATTTGCGCGCCTCCCCCGGGCCTACTCCGGAGAGCCGATCACGCTGCCATGGCTGGCGTAGCGTTCGACCAGCTTTTGCTTGTCCTGCGGCCGATAACCGGCTTGGTCGCAGGCCCATTCATGCAGTGGAAACGTCAAAGGCCCATCCACAGATTTTCCGTGCGCGCGTCGCACATCCTCGGCGCGTGCCATCACCGTGTCGCGATCTTCTTTGAGCGGCATAAAATACTCGATCCAGCGGTTCCCGAACAAAACATGCGTGCACTCGTCGCGGGCAACGAAATCAAAGACACGGCCGGTTTCCGCATCGCCACAGTCGCGAAAATGCGACCCGAACCACAAGGCGCCGTCGATCCCGATCCATTCGCCAATCATCTGGTGGCAGGTCAGCGCCGTGGGTAAATCCTGACCCACAACGATATCCCAATGGGTGAAATTGGTTTTCCGCGCACCCAGTGCCCCCCCAAGATCCAGAATACGATCCCGAAACGCGACGGCGTGTCTGGCCTCGTCCCAGCTTTGGCGCGCCATATCGGCGACAAATCCCCAAGGCGCGTCAGGGTTTTGCAAGATAAACAAACAGCATATCTCGATGGTCGACAATTCAAGGTCGGTCAGGTTGGCGTGCATCAGCTCAAGAGCCGCAGACCGCAGGTCAACACCCTCGCCCAACGGGTCAATCGGTGGCGCGCCGCCATTAAACACAGCATCCCGTGCCGGGCGTGACGGCGGCACATAGCCGTTTTCGGTGATCTGGCCACAGGCTGTCGCTTGGCCAGCCCCCGTTACCGGAACTGACCGGATTTTCTGCGCTAGATCATCAATCAGCAACAGCCGCTGGCGTATCAGTCGGATGCTTGGTTCGTCAGAAACTGGGTGGGCCGCATCCAGATGCGCCGTACACAGCACTGACAACGCCTCCAGCTCTTGCAGGTAGGCGTCAACGCGGTCGCGTGCTGATCCGGGGTCATACGGCGCATGTGGCGCGGACATAGGCGGTTGTGCAGCAAGTTCGTTCAGACGGTCCAGCCAAAGCTGGCTCGCCTCGGCATGATCGTGCACGGCACGTGCGAACGCGAGTTTCCATTCCAGCTCGGCAATTTCGATTGCCAGCCTCGCGGTGGAATATGTCAGGCGCATCTCGAGCGCGGCAATATCCTGCACCGCGATGATAGCGGCAGCCAGCTCGGGCCCGGGCGTGTCCGGTTCCATTGTTTGTCCCATCATATTCTGTACCCCATGGCTCTGAGATGTGTGCGTACCTGTTCTGGAGGCGCGGTCGAGCGGACGGTGTGTTTGCATCGCAGACGGCCATACCGGTTCAGGTCCGACAGCATTGCGTCATGGTGCCTCTCAATGACGTGGTACATGCCGTCTGGTCCCAGCCGGTCGCTCACCACTACCGGTTCGATTGCGTGCAGCGTGTCAAAAGTCGCACGGTCCTTGTACGCGTGAAACTGGCGCGTCACGCGATTGGATCCCGACCAAGCGCGTTCCTTATACAGAACATAGCGCAGATGAACGGGTGAAGCATCCGGCGAGAGTGTTTTCTTTTGAACGTCCAGAAATTCCCCCGCATCACACACATATGTTTGCGAAAAAGCGGCGCGGTCCCCGAGAGCGACCGATTGATGGCCGCACAATGCATCAACCAGTGACTGTCCATCCAGGGTTTCTTCGGGCTGCCAGCCCAGCAGATCATATAGTGTCGGCGCAAGGTCGATGCTGCGCACACGGGCATCGCTTTGCATTGGCGCAACTCCCGGCCCCCAAAGGATCATCGGCGTGCGCAGCACGCCTTCGTTGATCGAATCGTAATGCCCCCGCGACTGCGCGTCATATTCCTCACCATGATCGCCGAAAACTACGATCAGGGACCGGGTTTTGTCCGCTATCCGCATCAGCCGCTCCATGAAGGGTTCAAAGCGGTGCTTCATAAAAAACGACACACCTTCGGTGTAGAGGTTCATCAAGCGGTCGTAATCCTCGCGCAGGTAAAAGAACTCGGTCGCGGTCTTGTAGGTCAGCAAAAGCTGCAGGTCTTCGGTACTGCGATAGGTTTCGACCAACTGGTCGACGGCGTCGATCGTGTCTATTCCTGTCTCGCGTCTCAGCGCTTCGACCTTGTCGCGATAGGCGGTGCCACCAAAGGACAGGTTGTGAAATCCATACGGCAGATGCACGCCGCCAAAATGCACAAAGCTCACCGAGTTGGGGGTTTTCGACAACGCATCCAGAAACGCGTCGTCATCCTCGACGATATAATTGTCGATATCGGCATTGAACCCCAGGTAGTTGCCCAGGATCACCGGAAAATCCGTTTTGAAAATCGTCTTGTAGCCCTGTTTGCGGGCTGTTGTGAACAGGCTCGGCGCACTGAGTTGACCGTTGTAAAACTCGAACAAGCCATGGCGCCGGGGCCATAATCCAGTGAAGTAGCTGGCGTGCGACGACGAGGTGTAAGGCGCCGGAACGATCGTTTTTGAGAAATAGGCCCCTTCCTGCGCAAGCTTGTTCAAAAGCGGTGTTTGCGGTCGGTTCCAGATGGCGAATTTCTTGGCCAGAAAATTGTCCGGCGTTGCCTCGATCGCGTCCGCGCGCAAAGTGTCGACAGATACCAGTATGATATGATCATACGTCATCACCCAAGCCGCCCGATCATGATGAGTTCATTCAGGTCAAAACGTTGCTGCGACACCGGCAGCGCAGGCACGTTTTGCGCATCGAACGTACGAGACGGCGCACCATCCCAAAGAGTAACATGCGGGCAAAATTGGGGCCCGATGAAGTTCGATATGTTCTCTTGCCGCAACCGGTGGGCCAGCCCCAGCATGGTCCGCTGGACACGGTCGAGATCATCCCTCGGGGCCACCCTTAGATGCAGATTGATGTGGTTGGTGCCCGTGCGGAACACCCCAAAACCCTCAAACCCAAGCGCGGCAGTCTTGATGTTGCTCAGATGACCCGCCAACGCACCTAGATCGCGGGCCGATTGGTGACCTAAATGCAGTATGGTAAGGTGCGGCGTCAGTTGCTCGGAGGGCGGAGCATCCAGTGGCAGGGCTGTGCGCAACTCTTCGACGGCGTTGCAAACGCTTTCCGGCAACCGGTAAACGATAGCCGCCTCGCAGTACACGAGGGTCGCAAGAACGGCCGGGGTCAGCACCCGCACCCGGCAGGTATCGGCGCGGCCAAAGCGTTCCGCCGTCTCCATGACGGGCAGACGTGTTGACTGGTGTCCAAGATCAGGTGTCATCGTCATGCGATAACTGGCCATGCTGGCGAATGAATTCCAGACTTTGGGCAAAGCCGTCCGCCTGACCCGGTGGAACCAGACGCGACAAACAAGCCTTGCCCGCCCCTATTGCCGCGGCAAGGGATGCCGACAGCGCGGGCGCCGTCAATTCCATTGCAAACGTCTTGTGCAGCTGGGCGCGGTCCTCGACCGATAGGTCTGCTTCGATCCGGTAGGTGCCGGTTTGTGGCGCACCGGCAAGCTGTCGCATCGCAGGGATCAGGATATCGTTACGGATGCCTGCCAGGCCCTCTTCGGCCGCGAAAAGCTCATCGCGCCTGAGTTTGAGTACGCAGTACCATGCCCACCCGATCAAGCGGTTCCAGGATAGCGTTGGATCGAACGACGCCGGGGTTGCCGATGGGCGCCCGTCCGTGCAACCATCGCCGGGGCGCAGCGTCGTCACGGCGCCTGGCCTGCGGTCTTCGGCTGGGCCATCGCAACGGATGTCCACCTTTACGACCTGCGCATCGACCCTAAGGAAGAAGATCAGCAGATGCGGCATGCCAAGATGGAGCGCAGGAAACGCTGACAAGACATCACCCGAACGCGCAACACAGTCCCTGACCCATTGCAGGTCATCCGCAGAGGGCCCGCGATAGGGAAAAGTGAGCGTGAGATCAATGTCGGACAGGTCATCGAAACGGCCCTTGGCCAGCGAACCATCGACGGCGATGCCGCAGGACGGGCGTTCAGACAGCGCCTTGATCAGCGCGCGCAATTGCTTGGCCGCTGCCGGCGCGGTGGCCGCGACCTGCGCCGCGACCGCTTCCAGCCCGTCGTCATCAAGTGGCTGCGCCGATGCATCCGGCACCGGCACGATATCCGCGCGCGCCAGAATCGGGGACCACTCCAACGGATCGCTGTGCAGATCATACACCTCGTACGCGGCATCAAGGCCCGCAGGTTCCCAAATGACTTTCCAGCGGTCATCAAGCCGCACCCCCGCAAGCGGTTTGTAGCCGGCAGGCGCTCCATCGTCGTCAGTGATCTCATTGCGATAGAAGGTCTCGAAATAGGCGGGTCGGTGGCGCGTGTCCTGCCCTTCCCAAATCGGGCGCAAGGTCTGGCCGTCGCAATGCCTGTCCATCGACAACCCGGCAAGATCAGCAAGCGTGGGCGCGATATCAATCAACCGCACCTGCGGCGCGACCGTCACCCCCTGCGGCACCGTACCGGGCTCTGACACGACCAGCGCCACTGATTGCGTTTGGTCATACAGCAAGGCGCCGTGGCCTTCTTCTTCGGTGTGACCGCGCGGACCAGCCTTGTCGTTGGCATAGCATCCATCAAGGTCTTCGCCGTGATCCGAAAACAGGATTATGGTTGTATCGTCCAACCGACCGCTGGTTTCGAGGTGATCAATAACACGGCCCAAATGATGATCCATAAAGGCGATTTCGCCCTCGTAGTTGTTCTTGATCTCTCCGTGGGTCTCTGGCGCCTCATAAGGCCAGTGCGAGTCAAAAAAGTGGATGAACAGGAAAAAGGCCTGTTCTTCGCGGGCCTGTAACCAGTCTATGGCGCGATCCGCAACGACGTTTGCCCGTTTCAAAGCCGTGCCGCGCAGCTTGACGTCGACCGTTTGCAGAGGGTCACTGCCGTCGGCGAGCAAGGGGATTTCGTCGTCAAACGTGTCAAACCCACGGTCAAACCCGTACCATGCATTCAGTCCCGGACACGACACCACCGCCCCCGTGCTGTAGCCTGACCGTTGGAAATGCTCTGCAATCAGCACCGTGTCGTCATTGATCTGTTCGCGAAACAAATGCCGCAGGCCGTGCCGCCATGGATGAACACCGGACAGAACCGAAGCATGGCTTGGCGGGGTAAGAGGCGCAGACGCCACCGCAGAGCGAAATGTCGTGCCGCGCGCACGGATGCGTTCAACTGTGCGGAACCGACCGCTATAGGCGACGTCAGCCCGCAACGTATCAAGGGAAATGAGCAGATAGTTTTTCATTTTCGCATCCGGATTTCCTCAACTTTCGCGATAACACTCTCTAAAGGTTAATGCGGCGCCGCGAAAGGTCGCTCGTTGCGCGCAAGCACGGATTTGATGTCGTTGATAAAATTGGAATAGGTTTCGGTGTAGAGCTGGCTGTCTGCATGGCACGCGGGGTTGTCTGACCCGGACAGGGGCACAATCGTGGACGACGCCACCACGTGCAACGCACTGTTCAGCCGCAAAGCCATATCCAGATCGTGTGTCACCAGTGCAATCTTGATCCCTGTGGGCACAACATCCGTGATTAGGATGTCCAATAGCTTTTCGCGGTTCAGGAAATCCAGTGCGCTGAACGGTTCATCCAGCAACAACACATCAGGTCGGGCGGCAAGCGCCCGGGCGATCCCAACCCTTTGCGCCATCCCTCCCGACAGGGTATCTGGACGCATATCTGCGATACCGACCAGCCCAAACCGTTCCAGCAGACCGTCGACGCGGTCACGACGACCCATCCAGTCTTCGGGCGGCAATGCAAATTCAATGTTCCGGCGCACTGATTTCCACGGCAACAGATTGTGGTTCTGAAAGACCACCGCCCGTTTGACGCGGGAACTGCTAACCGGAACGCCACACAGGTCGACCGTCCCGTCTTGCGCGTCGATCCAACCCCCCAGAATGCCCAGAAGTGTTGTCTTGCCCGCCCCGCTTGGACCGATAAAGGCAGCTATCTGTTCGTGCTCCGGCACACTTAACGTGACATCCTGAAAGACACGGTTGGTCCCGTACGCCACAGTCAGGTTCTTCATACGGATCCACCCCGAAGCCATGGTCATATCGCCCCCTTGGGCGCCCAAGGGATCAGGGCTTCGGCGCTCCAGGCAATCACCCGATCCAACAGCGCACCGGTCAGACCAATGGCAGCGATGTAGGCAAACAGCTTTTCCAGATCCAGGTTGAGACCCGACACCTGCACACCGTATCCCAACCCCTCTGACGCGCCCAGCATTTCAGCCGCTACGACGCTGAACCATCCGATGGCCGCGGCCACGCGCAGGGCATGCGCAGCAGGAATAAGTGCAGATGGCAACACCACATGGATCACGGTGGACAGCTTTGTGCGCCCGAACACCGTAGCCGCAATCAGGTGTTCGCGACCGGTTTGCGCAATCCCGCTCATCAGCCCCAACACCATCGGAAAGAAACTGGCCAAGGCCACAACGGCAATCGCCGCACCATCCCCAATCCCAAACAGGATCAATGCTGTGGGCACCCACGCAATTGCCGGCACTGGGCGCAACAGCGAAATTGCCCCGTCGACCAGTGGCATGCCAGCGCGCCAGAACATCAGTGGGCACGCAATCGCAAACGCGACGACGGCTCCTGTTGCCACGCCAAGACCAACGCGTTGCAGGCTGGCTAAAACGTCAGAAACCAGCCAGCCCTGCGACACGCCAAGGACGACTTGCCGTGCGGTGGCAGCGGGAGCAGGGATCACTTTCGTCCCAGATACCTGCACCATCACGTGCCAAACGAGCAGCAAGAGCCCGACGCCAATAATTCGCAGCGCGCTTGATCGGAGCGTCATTGATTGACTTGAGCATCCCGGTCTTGGAGGTCACGCAGCGCCGCCGTCAAAGGCCCAAGGTCGATACGTTCAGAGACATCGAAATCGGTGGGCACGGCACCCTTGTTCGCAAGGAAATCCCGCGCCTCGATCAGCTTGCCCAAATCGCCGTCATCCAGCGTCAACTTCAGTTCCGCGAGTGAGCTTGCCTTGAAATTCGGCTCGAGGCTGGCCGCAAGGTCCAGTTGCTTGTCATTGAAATCCAGACCCGAAGCCGCAACAAAAGCCGCATTTGCCCGACTGGGATCTTCGGCATACCACACCCATGATTGGGCAAACGCAGCCATGAAACGTTCCAATTCGTCAGAGCGGTTTTCGATCAAGTCGCGCGACGCAACCACGACCGACACAACCGGTGCGCAGGACAGCATCCGCGCCAGTTTCGCTTCGGCAAAAAACGCAGGCAGCGGGTCAAAGCCAAACAGGGCATCCACTCCCGCCCATGCATCCGCACCCGGCCCATGCGAGGCCAGCAGCGCGTTTTGTGCCGTCATGTCCAATTGGACAAAGCGTACGTCGGACGCCTGATGCTCGGCCAGCACGCGCGCCGCTACCCGCTCTGCCGCAGCGCCGATGGGTCCGCCGAGAACTTTTCCCGAAACGTCACCGGGGTTCTGCAGCCCGGAGTCCGTAGGAACATAGATGCAAACGCGATTGTACATCATGCGCGACACGATCTGATAATCATCGCTGCGCGACATCAGTGCGACGGCAGGCTGATCTGCTGTCAGCAGTATATCCACCGAACCCGCCAAAGCTGCCTGGTTTAAAGGCGCCCCGTAGGAAAAGCCGACATAATCAATGTCCAGCCCCTCTGCCTCGGCAAGGCCGCCCTCGCGCATGCCCATCACCAGTTGGCCCTGAACCGCCCACGGTGTTTGCCAACCCAACCGGATTTTCTCAGCCCAAAGCTGCGTCGGCACTAGCAGTGAAATAATGATCAGAAAAGAATATGCCCGCACGAGACACTCCATGAATTGATGAAATCAGGCTGGCATTTGTTCCAGCTTCTCCAACCAACTAAGCACGACCACCCACAGAAAATCAACAAGGGGTTGCGTCAAGGGCGAACATGAGCGAAAACGTAGAGGTATGCGAAGACGGCGGCCCTGACAGAAGCCCGATGATTTGAACGAGGTGTTCGCCGGAACCTTTCGCACAAGCGCATCTGGAGATCGTCAATGTTTCAAAAACTTAAATCCTTGAAAACCCTGCTTTTGACAACCGTGAGCGCAGTCGTTCTTGGCGCGCCGCACATTTCCGCTCAAGAGGCGGTTATTGGCCAAAGCAAAAGCGTACTGCCGACCCGACAGCTTGAATCTGCCGTCATCGGACGGGCCAAAATTCAGGCTGACATCGACGATTTCCGAATTATTTACGGCCCGACTGCGGAAGAGGCCGAAAAGGTTGTCTCCTCCTCTGGTCGCATCATGGAAGTGTACCAGACGCTTGGGGCGCCATATTCGGTCGACAACGTGGGCGAGATGCAAGTGTACCGTTGGGGCAATGGCACAACCGAAGTCATTGATGGCCGCGGTTCCATTGTGCGCAACGAGCTGCTCGTCTTTGCCGGAAAAGATGGTTCGATCGAAGGCTTCTCTTACAAGAACAAGGCCAATGTCACAGGTCTTGAGCCGCTTCAGATGATCGCGGCGGGCAACTCAGCGTAACGTTTGATCGACCCAGGCAAGAACGTCCCAAAATATGATGCATCGCGCCGCTGGCCATGTGTGAGTTGAAAGATTGAATGCGTTCAATCAGTCGATGCAGCTTTTTGGCTTGCGGCGCACTTGGCAATTTGCGCGGCGTAATTCTGTATTTTACCGGGATCGCCTGCCGGACCTCGACGACGGCGAGGTCAGCTTTGATGCGCTGGCGCGCTTACCCGTTCTGACAAAGGCCGAACTGTCCGATCACGCCTTGGACATCTACGGCGATCATGATGTGCCGCACGCCATATTGTTCACGGGCGGCACGACGGGCCGGCCACAAATTATACCTGTCACCTCTGAAGAAGTCGCCATTCGCAACGCAACGGCCCACTCGGGCGAAATCAGCGATGGGCCGACACCGCTGACCCTGATCACGGGCGGGGGATCGCAAGGGCGCATTACTCCCACGGGCCAGAATCAAGGAACGATTTGTGTGCCGCTGCGCAGCAGGACAGGATACGAGTGGGCTTGGCGCATGCTTGTTTCCGAGCATCGTTTTCGCGGCGCCGCGTCACGGGTGACGCGCATCGCACTGCCCCTGCCAGCCATCAAAAAGCTGGTCAATTTTGCGGCGGAACGCGGGTTGGACCGCACCGCGCTGGCCGTGGAAACCGTTCTGAGCTTTTCATCATATATCTCAAAGGGATGGCGCAAGCGGATCGAAGAGTTTTTCGACGCCAGACTGGTCGACTGTTATGGGTTCACCGAGGCCCCAGTGGCCCGCGCCTTGCAAAGCGACGCGTCCGGGTATTTTCACATGCCCGAGGGCGTGATCGCCGAGTTTCTCGAACTGGACGGCACTGCCCCGGTCGACAGTGGTTTTGCGCGAATGTGCGTCACAACGCTTTATCCGCAGACACAGAGCGCGATCCTGATTCGGTATGATCCGGGCGATATCGTGCAACTTGGCCCGGTTTGTCCGCAGACTGGCACACGTGGCTTTTTGCCCAAGGGGCGGCGGCACCATTCCGTCGCCATTCAGCATAACGGCCGCACGATCTACCCTATCTTTGCGACAGACATCCAGGAAGCCGTTGATATACATCACTGGGTCGCGCGGTCATCAAACTTGCGGCATGGCGGCGTAACTGCGAGCGAGGACGATTCGTGGCCAAAATGGCGCTTGTCACCTGACCACGGCACAGAGGGAGGACCGACACCAATCCGGGTAGAGATCGAACTGACAAGCAGCCCCGCGTTCTTTCATGAAGAATGGAACATCCTGCATGACCATATCCATTGCACCATCATGGAAGAAAACCCGACACTGGGGCAGATGGTGGCGGCTGGGATGGTGCAGTTGAATGTTTGCGGCGTGCCACCGGGCACAATTGCCGAAAACGAGATTATCAGATGCTAAGGGCCCAAGGCCTGTCCCTTGCGGATGGACTTTGGATATCGATTGCTGTGTTGCTGAGTTCAGCGCAAATCGCAGCCACGGTGCTGGACAGGAGTTTTTGGCCCGTGTCGGCCTATAACGTGTTCAGCTTTCAACCCGGGCCCCGATTAGTGGATTTCGAAATCGGCCTCACCGACACAGAGGGGCATATCCAACATGTTCATCCGGGGCATGTGATGCCGCTCGACTTTTTTCGGGTGAATGCCTTGATCCGAGACCGCTTTGTCCTCCGACCTGACCCGATCAAACAGGCGCGGATCGCCCGGCTTAGTATTGAACGATTGAACGCGGACGCGTGGTTTGCATGGGATGAACGGTACACGCCGGCCAAATCGTCGTACCCGTTTCGACAGTTCGAGGTTTTCGTAGTCGAACACGACACGGCCATGCAACAGGTGATCCAGCGTCGTTCGCTTTATTCGTACACGTCATTGCGCTGATCGCCCGTGCAGCTTTCGTCGACATATTTCGCGGCCTTTTTCCATCAACCCAACGTGGCGCAGCGGCTGGGTCTTATCCGGATCTCGGTTGGTGTTGTGACACTTGTTGTGCTGGCATTGGGCTTTGACACAGCTTTCACGCAGGCACTGGCAGGCATCGTTCTTGACCGTGAAACAATCCCGCTAGTCGTGATGGCAACGGTGCCATATCTTGCGTGGGTTCAGGTGCTTGGCGTGATTGCGGCAGCATGCTTTGCGCTTGGCATTCTGTTCCGGCTCAGTGGTGGGCTGATGGTGTTGTCACTGGGATTGCTTAGCTTTGTCAATGCAAGCCTTGCGCCGGAACCTTGGGCGTTCAACACGCACCTGCTTTTCTTTGCGCTGTTCCTGATCTGCACCCAAAGCGCGGATGTGTATTCTCTTCTGAAACCTTCCGGGCCGATCAGCGAATTGCATGTCCGGAACGGTTCGGCGGCGATCAGCGCTATGCAGCTTTATGTGGCGGTTCTGTATTTCCAGACCGGATTTTCCAAGCTGTTGCATTCGGGCCCGGACTGGTTCACGAGCGGTGATACGGCTCAATTCTTTATGGCGAGGATCGGCACGCCGATCGGGGTCGCATTGGCAAACATCCCCACGGTGGCCGTCGTCGGCTCATTGCTGACCGGGTTGTTTGAGCTTGCGTTTTTGTTTGTATTCCTGATCTGGTACCGCGCCACACCTGTTTTGATCTGTGTGGCCATTCTTTTTCATTTGTCGATGCTCGTGGCTCTCGGGATCGCGTTTTGGCACCTGTGGATACTATATCCGGCCTTGTTCCTGCTGAAACGCACGCCGTGACCGGACGCTAACGCTGTGCCAGAAAATTGACGCGGGTCGCCTGATAATAGGTGCGCACCAAACCACCCTGATCCGAACAGTAGTTCAGGATGTTCTCAAACCGCACATCGCTTTTCTTGTGTCGCAGAACCGACCAGCCGGAAAACGCATTTCGCAGCAATTGTGTGGCAGTGGCTTCGTCGGTCATGAACCGGTTGGTTGGCCAATCCCCGGCACCGTAGTCGATGTCGCACAGCAATGTGACGCAGATCAATCCGTGTGCCCGAACCGACGACCGAAGGGCAGCCAGGATGTTCTCCATATCTGTCCGGGTTCGTCCCAGATGGTGAATGGCGTCAAACAGGATCACACCCGAATAGCTGTCAGCCGACATAGAAGGAATAAAGGCGGTGAGATCTTGCTCGATCACCGTGATCGGCAGATCGAGGCTGGCGTCCTGAATACGCTGAAGCGCCTTTGGATTGCGATCCACAGCTAGGGTGCGCAAACCATGCTGCGCCGCAAAGACCGCATGTCGACCCAGCCCACACCCAAGGTCGGCCACTAAGGGATTGTCGTTCTGCTTTTCCAGCTTCTGCACCATCAGGCGCACGGCCTCGGCAGGTTCCCAGTGTGCACCGTCTGTCCAGATCGCGTTGTAAACAATATGGTCCCGATGCAATTCCGGGTCGGAAGCATGTGCGTCTGTCGCCATTGTCCAACGATCCTCAAAAATCCACAGTCCGGCTATGTTGGACCAAACCAACGGCGCTGATCCAGTCATTTCTGAACCCGCGCAGACACATACGGCTTTTCTAGGGGCAGTTTGGCAGATCACGCCCCTGTCAAAGACCGACACTCAGATCATTGTGACGCTGTGGCGTAATCTCCAAGGTAGTCCCGCCAAAAATGGCGATTCTTCGCAAGGATCGGCGCAGACGGCCCCATTCCGAAAAAGAGCATGTCTGACGGTTCTTTGGGATGCTCGTAGAATTCGAAACCACATATCTTTAGCAGGTTGCAGAAGATTGGGTCAAATAGCTGTCCGGCCGGGGGGATAAAGCCGGAGACCTGCACGTAGATGCAGATGATGTGTTTGCCCAAATCGCACTTGATATCGCACTACGTTCATTGTTTGGCGGTGGGTTTTCTGACGGAATGGATCAGGTGTCACGGCACATCAAAGTTCTGTCCGAAGTTGCATTTCTTGAATGCGCCAGCCCACTGTCGTTACCGGATTACTTACACATCCCAGGAAATCGGAAAAAGAAGGCCGCAATGACCTTCATGCGCGATCTTGTCCGAAACTTGGTGGAGGAACGTCTAAGTGGATCTGCGGGCGATGACTTGTTGCAAGTCTTGATCGAAACCCACGCGGGCGACCGACAGGAAATTTGCGACGACGCGATGAGCCTGTTGATTGCGGGGCAGGAAACATCTGGCGTCGCACTGTCATGGATTTTTGCGCTGCTTGCTGATCATCTAACCGCGCTACATCGCTGTCAGGGTGAGGTGGCTGAGACGGCCGATATTGAGGCAATGCCATTCCTAAGGGCTGTCGTTAACGAAGCACTCCGGCTGTACCCTCCCGAATACACACTCTTTTTGCGACAGGCCAAATCGGACGTGGATGTGGCGGGCGTTCCAGTCAGGAAAGGGGAACTGCTGCAGGTTATCCCCTATATAACCGGTCGCGACCCTCGCTTCTTTGACGCGCCCGATCAATTCAATCCGGAGCGTTTCATGACATCGCCAACTTGGCCGTTCTTTGCGAACATTCCATTTAGTGCGGGCCCGAGAGCATGTAC
>JBASBA010000549.1:0-5869 GCA_049650885.1 Alteraurantiacibacter sp.
CGCCAGCACCCCTATTCACCCTGGGCGCGCCGCGCGCAGTTGATGAGTGCGTTCTCCTACTATGCCGCGCGCGATTACACGCGCGCCATCCAGTCGGCGTCCCGGTTCCTCTCGATCCATCCGGGCAACCGCGATGCGCCCTATGCCTATTACCTCATCGCCATCAGCTATTACGAGCAGATCAGTGATGTGGAGCGTGACCAGGCGATTACGGAACGTTCGCTGCAGGCCCTGACCGAAATCGTGCGCCGCTATCCCGAAAGCCCCTATGCCGACGATGCGCGGCTGAAAATTGACCTGGTGAACGATCACCTGGCGGGCAAGGAGATGGAGATCGGCCGTTTCTACCAGCGCAGCGGCCAGTGGCTCGCCTCGCAATTGCGGTTCCAGAACGTGATCGATGATTACCAGACCACCAGCCACACGCCAGAAGCGCTTTACCGTCTTACAGAAAGCAGCCTGGCTTTGGGTGTCCCTGAAGAGGCGCAGCGCTATTCAGCCGTGCTGGGGGCTAACTACCCCGGTAATGAGTGGTATGAGAAGGCCTTTGATTTGATGCAGGAAAATGTCCCGGATCGCATCCAGAGCTGAATCCTCTGCGGTTCAGGTGCCGTAACGCAAGACAACCTCGGGCTGTTCGCGTCGGTTGAGTTCCAGCAAATCGCGCATTTCAGGCAAGTGCAGCGGACGGTTCAGCCGAACTCCGGCCAGCCCATCATGCGCCCAGCGGATCGTGCCTTCGATTTCACAATCGGATGAAGTCGTGATGGTGATCTCGTCGCCCATCTCGAACTTGCTGCGGCCAAGATTACTGATGCGGGCGCCCTGTTGCGACAGCTCGATCAACAGGCCAGACGCGGCTTTGCGGCTGTCCCGGCGCAATTCCACCGGCAGCCTTGTGGCATATCGCTTATGCGCTCTGATCGTAAGCACCGACATCGCGGCCAGAATCCTCCTGTTGTGAGCCTGTACTAAAGGCAGACAATGGTTAAGAATATTTGAACATCCACCCTTTGGTTGATGTGTGTCGTTGCGCTGCACACGGCTGCAACGTAAAGCGGATCGTAGCTATGCTCACCGCACTTTCTATCCGGAACATCGTGCTGATCGAGGCGCTTGATCTGGCCTTCGGGCCGGGGCTGGGCGTGCTGACGGGTGAGACGGGTGCGGGCAAATCCATCCTTCTCGATGCGCTGGGCCTTGTCCTTGGCAATCGCGCCGAAACCGCGCTGGTGCGCAGCGGAGAAGATCAGGCCAGCGTCACCGCCACCTTTGAATTTGCCACCCTCCCGCCCTCGGTGTCGCAGGCGCTGGACGACGCCGAGGTAGAGATAGAGCCGGGGGAGCCGTTGCTGATCCGCCGGAAATTGAAAGCCGATGGCGGGTCAAAGGCCTTTGTCAATGATCAGCCGGTTGGCGTTGCCTTGTTGCGATCACTGGCAGGCGCGCTGGTAGAACTGCATGGGCAGCACGATGATCGCGGGCTGGTGAACCCGCGCGGACATCGGTCCTTGCTGGATCGCTACGCGAATGCCGATGTGGCAGGCGTAACTGCGGCGTGGGACAACTGGCGCAAGGCGCGGACGGCACTTGAGCAGGCAGAAGGCGCGATTGAGCAGGCACGGGCCGATCAGGATCTGTTGCTGGCCCATCTTTCCGAACTGACCAATATCGAACCGGAGGAGGGTGAGGAGGAGATACTCGCCAGCAGCCGCGCCGATATGCAGAAGGGAGAGAAGCTGGCCGGCGATCTGGAAGACTTGCGCACGGTATGGGACGGTTCGGATTCGCCGCTGGCATCTCTCAGGGTCGCGGCGCGCAAGCTGGACAGGATCGCAGAGGAGCATCCCTTGCTGGCGGAGGCACTGGGCGCACTGGATCGCGCGGTAATCGAAGCGGGCGAGGCGGAAGAAAAACTGCAATCCGCGGCAGAGGCCATGCTGCACGATCCGCTTGAACTTGACCGGATAGAAACCCGCCTGTTCGAACTGCGCGCGCTTGCCCGGAAGCACACCTGCCAGGTTGATGAATTGCCCGAGGTGATGCGCACGATGCGGGCAAGGCTCGATGCCATCGAGCAGGGTGATGCCGATCTTTTCGATTTGCAAAAGGCAGAACGTGACACGCACCAGATTTATCGTGCACGCGCAGAGGCATTGCACGCCACCCGCGTATCGGCCGCGATGAGCCTTGACGAGGCGGTGGCTGCCGAGCTTGCTCCGCTGAAACTGGATGCTGCGCGCTTCAAGACGGCCGTGGCGGATCAGCCGGAGGAAAAGTGGGGACCGCTGGGCATGGATTGGGTGGAATTCCTTATTGCCACAAATCCCGGCGCGGATTTCGCACCACTCAACAAGATTGCCTCAGGCGGGGAATTGTCGCGTTTCATCCTCGCGCTGAAGGTTGCACTGGCGGAGCAGGGCGGGGCAGCCACAGTTATCTTTGACGAGATTGACCGTGGCGTTGGCGGCGCGGTGGCCAGTGCCATTGGTGAGAGGCTGGCACGGCTTGCCTCCGACGAGGGGCAGTTGCTGGCCGTGACCCACAGCCCGCAGGTGGCCGCGCGCGGGCGGACGCATTACATGATCGCCAAATCGAGCGAGGGGACGGTCACGAAAACGTCCGTCGCCTCGCTGGACGCTGCTGGCAGGCAGGAAGAGATCGCCCGCATGTTGAGCGGCGCGGAAATAACTGACGAAGCCCGCGCTCAGGCGGATCGTTTGCTGGAGGGCGTGTGATGAAAAACCTTATTCTTACCGGCGCAGCGATGCTGGCATTGTCCGCATGTGTTGCGGCCACGGGCGATGGGATATCGCCCGATCCTTTGCCGCCGCTCTCCGCCCAGAAAGATACGCCGCGCCTCGCCATGATGGAATACGTGCTGGGCGAGTATTTCAAATCGGATATCCCCAACCCTCCTACCGTATGCGCCAGCTGGCATGACGGACGGGAGGAAGAAGCCCTGCCGCCAGAGGAGGAAGTGGCACTGATCGCCCGCTTCCCCAGCCTTGCCCCGATGACGCGCTGCGTCCGCACGGCAGACGGCTGGCGCGATGCGGAAACCGACGATGCAGCGCTGGTATTCACACTGCACAATTTTACCTGCGCCAGCGCGGAAAATTGCAGCGCCTGGGGCGGCTATCGCTCCAATGGCGACAATTCGATGAGCTATCTTTATCGCGGCGAATGGGGCGGGGCGCAGTGGCAGTTCACACGTGACCCGAGGATCATCGCCGAGTGAGCAAAGAGGTTTCCGAAGCCGACGCCGCCAATGAGATGATGCGACTTGCGAAAAAGATCGCGCATCACAACAGGCTCTATCACGCAGAAGACGATCCAGAAGTTTCGGATGCGGAATATGATGCGCTGGTGCGGCGCAATGCGGAGCTTGAGGAACAATTTGCGCACCTTGTTCGCGACGATTCGCCCAGCAAGGCGGTAGGGCATGAGATCGCTGCCTCGCCCTTGTCCAAGGTGCAGCACGAGGTTCGGATGATGAGCCTCGACAACGCCTTCTCTGATGAGGAGGTGGACGAGTTCGTCGCCCGCGTCCGGCGCTTTCTCTCGCTTGCCGATGATGAGCCTGTGGCCTTCACTGCGGAAGACAAGATCGACGGGCTTTCATGCTCCTTGCGATACGAGCAGGGCAGGCTGGCGATGGCCGCCACGCGCGGTGATGGGCAGGTGGGGGAGAACGTGACCGCCAATGTTCGCCACATCGCCGATATTCCGCACCAGCTTACCGGCAAGGTGCCCGATGTGTTCGAGGTGCGCGGCGAAGTTTACATGGCAAAAGAAGACTTTACCGCACTGAATGCTGCGCAGGAGGAGGCGGGCGAAAAGTTGTTTGCCAATCCGCGCAATGCCGCCGCAGGATCTCTGCGTCAGAAGGACGACAGCGTTACCGCGAAGCGCAAACTGCGGTTCTGGGCGCATGGCTGGGGGGCGGCCAGCGATGTTCCGGGCGACACGCAGCTGGCTGTCATGCAGCAGATCGCGAAATGGGGCCTGCCAATCTCTCCCGATTTGAAATTGTGCCGCGATGTGAAGGAAATGCTGCAGCATTATCGCCGCATCTCCGATCGGCGTGAGGGGCTGGGCTACGAGATAGACGGGGTGGTCTACAAGGTGGATCGGCTGGACTGGCAAAAGCGGCTTGGCTTTGTTGCCAAGGCGCCGCGCTGGGCCATGGCGCACAAGTTTCCTGCTGAGCGGGCGGAAACTACCCTGGAAAGCATCGACATACAGGTGGGCCGGACTGGCAAGCTGACGCCGGTGGGGCGATTGGCGCCTGTTTTGGTAGGCGGTGTCACAGTTACGAACGTAACGCTGCATAACCGTGACGAGATAGAGCGGCTGGGCATGCGTCCGGGAGACCGCGTGGTTATCCAGCGGGCGGGCGATGTCATTCCTCAAATGGTGGAAAACCTGAGCCGCGAGGGGACGCGTCCGCCTTTCGATTTTCCCGATCATTGCCCTGAATGCGGCAGCGAAGCTGTGAGCGAGGAAGGCGAAGTCGACGTGCGTTGCACAGGCGGCCTGATCTGCAAGGCGCAGCAGTTCGAGCGGCTGAAACATTTCGTCAGCCGGGGGGCACTGGATATCGATGGCATGGGCGAGAAAACCATTGCCGAATTCATGGTGAAGGGGTGGCTGGAGAATGGCCCTGCGGAGATATTCCGTCTGAAAAACCGCCGTTCTGAAATTCTGTCACTGGAGGGATGGAAGGAGAAGTCTGTCGACAACCTCCTTGCCGGTATCGAGGCGAAGCGCACGCCAGATGCAGCGCGGCTGCTGTTTGGCCTCGGCATTCGCCACGTCGGCACGGTGACGGCGCGCGATCTGATGAAGAATTTCCACGCACTTCCCGCCTTGCGGCAAGTTGCCGAAAAGGCGCGGGGCGGGGACGAGGAAGCCTCCGCCTCGCTCACCAGTATCGATGGTATCGGAAATGCGGTGGTGGAAGCGCTGGGCGATTTCTTCCACGAGGAGCACAATTGCAGCGTCTGGGAAGACCTGCTGTTGGAAGTTTCCCCCCCGCGTTACGAGGTAGAAACAATGGATAGCCCGGTTGCCGGCAAGACCGTGGTATTCACCGGCAAGCTGGAAACGATGAGCCGGGACGAGGCAAAGGCGCAGGCGGAACGTCTGGGCGCGAAAGCCTCTGGCTCCGTCAGCGCGAAAACGGACATACTGGTCGCTGGTCCGGGTGCCGGGTCCAAGCTGAAGAAGGCGGAGGAACTGGGAATAGAGGTAATGGACGAGGCGGGCTGGGCGGCGATTGTTTTGGCGGCAGGCTAGAGGCCGGTACGTTCTTCGATCCCAGAACGCGCCGGTCGCCACTTTTCCCTAGTCGTTCGGCATCAGGTGAATTTCGCGCACGCTTGACGTCTCGGGCTGTTCCAGCGCGAAAATCACGGCGTCCGCGATATCTTGCGGTTGCAGCTTGGTAGGCTTGCCTTCATCGAAGAATGGGGTGTCTACCATTCCCGGTGAAATTACCGTGCAGCGCCCGTTCCACTCACGCATTTCCTCGGCCAGATTGCCGGCGAAGCCGTGAATGAACCACTTCGTCGCGCCATAGATGGACCCTTGCATGTGATCGCGTCCTGCCTTGGAGCCGGTAACGACGAAAGTGCCCTTCGTTTTGCGCAAATGCGGCAAAGTGGCGTGGGCTGTATACAGAACGGCCATGATGTTGAGGTTCACCATGTCGTGCCATTCTGCCGGGTCGCCGTTCTCGACGCCGGGATTGTCCACGCCCATGCCGGCGTTGGCGAAAACGGCGTTCAATCCGCCAAAATGCTCCACCGCTTTGGAAACGGCCTGATCAAGCAAGTCACGATCGGTAACATCGCATGGCAGGGCC
>JBASBA010000550.1:0-6758 GCA_049650885.1 Alteraurantiacibacter sp.
GTGTAATGGATTTTCATCGGACGCTGTTGCAATGACCGAAGCTGAGAAAATAGAGCTACTGCCATCGCCGGACGATTCGAGACCGTCCAAATAGTCGATGAAATCTTCACGGGGTTCCCCCTCCCGCACGCGCGATGGCTTAGGGGTGGGCATGGAGCCGCAAGGCTCCACTGTTGCTCTCGCTGACTCGTGGTGCACCGGCCCACCCTGCTGCGACCAGCGAGCAAGCTCGCAAGTCGCGCTTCCCTCCCGCGGGCGGGAGGGATTACTCGCGCTTCGCTTGCAGGCGATGTGCTTCGGTGCGGATGGTTTCTACCACTCCCTCGGCATTCTCCTGCACATCGGTATTGCTGAAGCGCAGGACGGTGTAGCCTTCCTCGCGCATCCAGCGGTCGCGCGTGGCGTCGTGTTCGGGGCGCAGGTCATGGCTGAAGCCGTCGCATTCCACTACCAGTTTCAATTCGCGGCAGAGGAAGTCGGCGAAGTAGGGGCCGATCGGCATCTGGCGACTGAACTTCGCGCCCTGCTGTTTACGGGACAGGTGGTTCCACAGGGTGCGTTCCGCTGGCGTGGCCGCGTTTCGCAGGTTGCGGGCGCGATTGGTGTTGCGGGTTTTCCAGTCAGTCATCGCATTTCCTTGCCCACCCCCGGCCCCTCCCGCAAGCGGGAGGGGAGTAGGTAGCGCCATTTATCCCTTCCCGCTTGCGGGAGGGGCAGCGAGACTTGGCAGCTTGCTGCCTAGTCGCAGCGGGGTGGGCCTGTCAGACGCTGTTGAACGCACCTAATCTCACCACCCCCAAGCACTTGGCGCCGCCTCCACCGCATCCCCAGCATCAAACTCCACCCGGAACAACCGCGTCGGATCGTTGCGCCGCGTTAGCTGGTAGGCGAACATTGCGCCCGGTGCGTTCGCCGCGCTGACTTCCACTCGCCAGACGTTGGTGAGCGATGCGTCCAGTCCCTCCCGCTCGAACATGGCGATGCTGAACGCGTCGACGGGGAAATCCTGCACGCGGGGCGTTCCGGCGGACAGCGTGTCGCCGCCATATTGTGTCACCGCGTCCTCGCTGCCGTCTTCGTGGCGGTGGTCATGCTTCAGGCGCAGGCCATCGGGTGTGCGGGTGACGATCCAGGTGCGGCTGCGGTTCCACCCGCCGGGCGCCGCATCGTCCTCCACGTGGAAGGCGATGGCGATGCGGGTGTCGCTGCACTGCGCCCAGTGCGCCACCATGCGCTTGCCCACCCAGTCCGCATCGCGCGCGTCACTGCTGGCAATGCCGCCGGCGTAGGCATTGCCGCAATGGCTGGAGAGCGCATCCCAGAACCCCTCCTGCGAGGCGGGCAGGCGCGCGGCATCGGGCGTGCTGGCGCAGGCGGCGAGAAGAGCCGGGGCGAGGGCGGTGGTGATATAGCGATGTGTCATCCAGCTTGTGTGGACCGTGCGGAAGGCGAGCGAAAGGGACTTCACGCGAAATTGCGGTATCGGACGCGAAGTTGTCCGATTTCGCTTGAAACCAGAATAAATCGCTCTAGTTTGAATGGGCGGACCGGGCCCCTCTGGCGAGTGCTCATTTGCCCTCGTGATGTCGGACCGCATCGGACAGCCGATGCGTGTTTTTGACGGGGCCTTGCACTCCAACCCCAAACACCCCGGCAAAGACGCAAGGCCGTCCGATCACCCTCAACCCATTTGGGAGATCCAGGATGAAGGCCCGTTTTTATATACTGACAGAACTTCACGCGAAGCTGGATACCGCGATCCGGCGAGAAATCACCATGCGCGCGCCAAACCAATTCAAGGTCATGGCGCTGAGGCGGCGCAAGATGCGCGTGAAAGACCTGCTTTCCCGCCTGGCGCGCGGCGTATCAAGCCTGCCCCGTAGCGCACAGCGCTCCGGTCTGACAGCCAAGGGGGCGGACATCACGACCTGGCCCGCCTCCTGGCACCCTTTGCCACCGCACCAAGAGCATCGCCCATGATCACGACGAACCCCATAAAACCCGTTATCAACGTCATCGGCCCCGCCATGCGTGATTTTCTGCAAAAGGAGAGCGCAGGCGGGATCACCCTGATCGCGGCCGCCGCACTGGCGCTGGTGATCGCCAATTCGCCCTTTGCCAGCGGGTATTTCGCGGCGCTGGATGTGCCGGTGGTGGCAGGCATCGGATCTGCCATGATCAACAAGCCAATGCTGTTGTGGATCAATGACGGGCTGATGGCGATCTTCTTCTTCCTGGTCGGCCTGGAGGTAAAGCGGGAGGCGCTGGTGGGCCAACTCAACAGCTGGAACAAGGCGTCACTGCCTCTGATGGCGGCGATCGGCGGCATGGCGCTGCCGGCGGCGATCTATATCGCCTTCAATCTCGGCTCGCCAGAAAACCTGGGCGGCTGGGCCATCCCCGCCGCGACCGATATTGCCTTTGCGCTGGGTATCCTGACGCTGCTTGGCCCGCGCGTGCCGGTGGCGCTGAAGGCGTTGTTGCTGGCAGTCGCGGTGATCGACGATATCGGCGCGATCACGATTATCGCGCTTTTCTACACTGCCAAGACAGATGTAACGATGCTGCTTGGTGCAGGCGCAACGCTGCTGGTGCTGGCCGCATTTGGCCGCGCGAAGGTGGCATCCAGTATTCCCTACGTCCTGCTGGGTATTGTGCTGTGGGTGTTCGTGCTGAAGTCCGGCGTCCATGCCACGCTGGCGGGTGTTGCCGCGGCAATGTGCGTGCCGATTGCAGGCCGATCGGGCGAGGCCCCGCTGGAGCGGATGGAGCACGCGCTGCACCCCTATGTGGCCTTTTTGGTGATCCCGATATTCGGTTTTGCCAATGCCGGCGTATCGCTTTCCGGCGTGGGTCTGGATACGCTTTTCGCCCCGCTTCCGCTGGGCATCGCGGCCGGCCTGCTGATCGGCAAGCAACTGGGCATCATTGGATTTGCCTGGGCAGCGGTGAAAACCGGCATGGCGAGCCTGCCCGACGGGGTAACCTGGCGGCAGATACACGCGTTGTCGCTGTTGGCGGCGATTGGTTTCACCATGAGCCTGTTCATCGGCAATCTTGCCTTCGCCGATCCGGCACAGGTGGATGCCGTAAAGATTGGCGTTCTTTCAGGATCTCTGGTGGCGGCAATTGGCGGTTATCTGCTGCTGCGCGCTACCTTGCCAGAGCTGGAAGCGGATAAGCCGCAGACTGCTGAGGAAAAGCAGGCCTAGTGGCGGGGGAAGGCGCGGCGATCCTTGCCACTGCGCCTTTCGCCCATGCGGCGATCCGGAAAGTCGATTTCCACCTGTGACTTGCGGCGATCACCCTTGCGCCGGTCGGTCACTGTGGGTCCATTTTGTTCGACGGCCATCAACGCATCCTGCTTGCGACCGGCCTTGTATCCGGACATACCCCTAGGCTGGTCGCACCAATTTGTTAGAAAATGCTTACTTTTGCCCAGAACGTCTCAGCTTCACGGTGACGAGATCTTGGAACCGCTGGCAGCCATTCTTGTTAGAACTTTGTAGTTTCAGGGAGTAGACGAGATGCAAGAGCCCAAATCCAGTAACAAGACACTCTGGCTGATGGTGATTGCCCTTTTGGCAGTCGCGGCGATCATCTTCGTCATCAATCCAACGCGCGGGGAAGACGAGGCCGCGATGGAGGCCGCTGTTGAACAGGCATCCATCGACCGTGACGATACGTTGAACGATTACCCCGTCGATTCGGAATCATACAGCGAGAACGCGCCCATGAGCGAGGACGCGGATGTTGAACTGGTTATCCCCGAAGGTGAGGAAACCGGTGACCTTGAGCTCGGCGAAAACGTGACGGTCGCGGACTAGGCTGCACCCGCCGCGGAAACATCGTGGTTCGCGTGGATCAACACCAGTTCACTCGGCCACGGCCCCAGTCATCGCTCCAGCCCTTGTCGTGGTAGTCACCCTCGGCAAGGTTTGCGGAAATCATATGGTCAGCCAGCATTTGCGACTGTCCCGAAGCTGACAAGCGGCGGGCCGCGCGCAGTTCACGGCCGTAGCGATCACGGGGCGGATCGGCTCCGCCATCAAGCTGGAACGGACCCATAGCCAGCCAACGCGCCAATTCGGCCTGTGCCTGTAAGGCCGCTGCACTTTCTGCTGCACATCTGCCTTGCATCTCCGGCGCATCGAACCCCGTCAGCCGGACGCGCCGATCTCCTATGCGGATTGTGTCACCGTCCACCACGCAATTGGCAGCGTAGCCTGCCGCCGAACACAGGGGGAAGGCAATTGCGACGTTCTGCGCCCCATCAAAACGCGGGCGAATCCAATCCGTCCTCTGCGCCACGATGACGAGTATCGCCATTGCAAGCACCACCACCCATGGCCTGAGCCAGCGGGTAACCCTTCGCCAACGCGGGTTGCCGGATCGCCGGGGCCTTGATTTGCGCCGAAAGGTAAGGACCTTGCCCAGCGCCTCACTCCTTCGAAGGGTAGGGCGCTATCGGCTGTAGCAGGTCGAAATCCTCCTGCCGCGGCGGATGGCCAAGGTCCGGCCAGTCCAGCGTCTCGTATGGCACATCCGTATCGGGAAGGCGGTCCAGCAGGTCCCGCATCAGGGTCAGGCGACCATGTTTCTGATCATTGAAATCGACTATGGTCCATGGCGCGTGCTGGGTATGCGTCGCGGCGAACATTTTCTCACGTGCTTCGCTATATTCCTCGTACAAGGTGCGCGCCTTGATATCGATCGGCGACAGCTTCCAGCGTTTCAGTGGATCGTCCAGACGCTCTGCAAAACGCTCCTCCTGCGCCTCCTGACTTGCCGAAAGCCAGTATTTGAACAGGCGGATACCATCATCCACCAGCAGTTTTTCAAATGTCGGCGCCTCGCGCAGGAACTTGTCCACCTGATCATCGGTGGCAAAGCCCATCACCTTTTCCACGCCGGCGCGGTTGTACCAGCTGCGATCGAAAAGCACGATTTCACCGGCGGCGGGCAGATGCGGGACGTAGCGTTGAAAATACCACTGGGTACGCTCCACGTCGCTGGGCTTGGGCAGGGCCACCACGCGGCACTGGCGCGGGTTGATGCGCGCGCTGATTGCCTTGATCGTGCCGCCCTTGCCCGCTGTATCACGCCCTTCAAACAGCACACAAATGCGTTCGCCAGTGGCCCTTGCCCAGCGTGCCATGCCCACCAGCTCATGCTCGATCGGTTCGAGCCGCTTTTTATATTCCCTGCGTTTCATAGGTGCACCTGTCTCACCAAGCCGCCACGCCCGCAAGATAGTATTGGCGGCAAGGTGCGCGCGGGCTAAGCGATTCGCCGACATGACCAATACAAACGACAACCGTATGCTTGCCAAGGCCGAGACACTGATCGAGGCGTTGCCCTATTTCCAGCGCTACGCCGGGCGCAGCTTCGTGGTGAAATACGGCGGCCACGCCATGGGCGATCCGGAGGCCGCGCGCGATTTTGCCGAGGATATCGTGCTTTTGAAGGCCGTAGGCATCAATCCGGTGGTGGTGCACGGCGGCGGCCCGCAGATAGGCGCCATGCTGAAAAAGCTGGGCGTGGAAAGCCAGTTTATCGATGGTTTGCGCGTCACCGACAAGGAGACCGCCAGCGTTGCCGAAATGGTTTTATCCGGCGCGATCAACAAGGAACTGGTTGGCTGGGTCAACCAGGCGGGCGGGAAGGCCATCGGTATTTCCGGCAAGGACGGCAAGATGGTGCTGGCGGAAAAGGTGACCCGCACGGTAAAAGATCCCGACAGTCAGATCGAACAGGTGGTGGACCTTGGCTATGTGGGGGAGCCGAAGCATGTCGATACCACCATCCTGGAAACAGCCAGCGGTGCGGGCATGATCCCGATTATCGCCCCGATTGCCAGCGATGCCGATGGCAACACCTACAACATCAATGCCGATACCATGGCAGGCGCGGTAGCCGCGGCGCTGGGTGCGGCGCGGCTGTTCCTGCTGACGGATGTGGCCGGCGTGTTGAACAAGGATGGTAAACTGCTCACCGATCTGCGCCCCGCCGATATCGCAAAGCTGCGCGAGAATGGCACCATCAGCGGCGGTATGATCCCGAAACTGGAAACCTGCGTGCACGCGGTGGAAGGCGGGTGCGAGGCGGCAGTGGTGCTGGATGGCCGGGTGCCCCACGCAATGCTATTGGAATTCTTCACCAGTCGCGGCGCAGGTACGCTTATCAGCGCCTGACGTGGCACCTGACCTTGCGCATTTCCTGATCCGTATTACCTTGCTGATACACTTAATCGAATTGTACCACCCTTGCGGGAGACCGGCGTGCTCGCCCTAGTCCAGATTATTTCCATGATTGCCCAGGCGATCGTGTTCCTTGTCATCATCCAGTTCATCATCGGGCTGCTGTTTTCATTCAACGTGGTCAGCCCGCGCAATGAATTTCTGATGCAGGTCTATAACTCGATAAACTCGCTGCTGGATCCGCTGCTGAAGCCGATTCGCCGATTTCTGCCGGATACCGGGGCGATTGATTTTTCCCCCCTCGTGCTGATCCTGGCGCTGAACGCCGTGGTTTACATCCTGACTGATATTGCCATCTGATCGGGCGGTCACCCTCGGTCTTTACAAAACACGCCGCCAAGAGCAGGGCGCGAATATGATTTCACGCGTCACCATTGCCCTTGCCGCCACTGCGATGCTGGCCGCCTGCACCAGTCCGCAGGCGCAGCGCGCCGAGCGCGAACGGCGCGATGCGACGAAGTTTCTGGAGCGTCAGGGCTCCATTGGCGATCCGGGCCG
>JBASBA010000551.1:0-3484 GCA_049650885.1 Alteraurantiacibacter sp.
AGGGCGGACCAGAACCTAGCGCAATAGAGCGCGGTCCCGTCCGCAGCGCAGCGCAAGAGCGGGATGCTGCAAACCGATGGCCGTTCCTCTTCTCAACCACCGCCAATCACATCGTGGAACGATCAAAAAGGGGGCGTCAGCCCCCTTCCTTCAAGGCGCGGCTTCTTGCCGCGCCGCCTGCTTCTGGCGTTCTTCCGCAACGCGCATGGCGTCGTGTGGACGCAGTGACTGGTGATGCCTCACCGCAAAGCCGTCGGCGATCCGCTTGTCGATTCCTGCCAACGCATCTTCGTAATATTTAAGCATGAAAGCCTCCTTCGTTGCGTCGTCGTCCTGACGACCCGACTGTCCAGGCACGCGGATGCGCGATCGTCAGTGACGGAAACCGGGAAGCCGGAGCGAAGCGAAGGACACGGTTGCCGCCGCATCGCGGGGCGTGGGGGAACCGATTTGCGCAGCAGATTGGGGGAAACCGCGCATCATTGAGGGATCGCAGCGCCGCGTGGTGAAATAAACGGTCCGTGAGAGAGAGTTATCCAACTGCCAAAAACAAACGGCGCCCGTAGGAGACGCGGCACATAAGGCGGAATGCGTTGCAGGCCGAGACAGCGGCGACAGTCGTTGGCCGTGCCTGCAGCCATGCCGCCGTGCCGTGGCGGGACCGAGCGCCCGCGGGGCGAACAGAAAACGGGAGGCCCTGCTGCAGGCGGCGCCGAAGGCATAGCCGAAAGCAGAGCCGAAGCCTCTGCCCCGCTCCTTCAGCCGGCAAGGCATGGTAGCGATCGTTAATCGGCAGAAGCAATACGCCTTGGTTCAGCGATGTGAGGAAAGCCTAGCGCAGCCAAGGCGAAACGAACGAGCGCATAGAGCATGGTTAGGACCGAAGGTTCGAGGCGGCAAAACGGATATTGATCGTACAATCAAATGGACGGCTTCCGACCCTAATGCCAGCCATCCGCGGTGCGACCGCCGAACGGCTGCTCCTAGCAAAAGCGGTCGCTCGCCGGCCAAAGAGCGGACAGGCGGCAACGCGCCCCAATCTCGGACGTTTGCGTGCGTATGACAAAATCCCGAAAGCCGTCATGCGCTCACAAGGCGGCAACGCATCTTTTTGTGTCCGCAACTATGTGCTTGCCCAATAGCATGTCGATCAACGTTGAAGAGCATCGGTGCCTCATCTTGACAGTCTTTACAAATTCACACGTGGCGTGCTCGAACGTAACGCGATGGACAGTTTGAAGTGGACAGGCTCATAAACATGCTCGGAGCCATGAAATTGCCGCGGCAACATCGATTTTGAACTAAGGAAACCCATGGCACTTTATTGGGATTGGTGTGAATGTGCTGAGGATGTCGCAGGACGCAAGCGCCTCTGGTTGCTGACCGAGAAAGCCGGCGGCCGCGAGGCGATTTGGGCACTGCTTCTTGAGGCGGTGCGCGACCACTATGATGATCTCGGCCGCGTTGCTGCCGACGCCGCGCGGCTTGGGTACGAGAAAGCAGCGGAGATACTGCGCACCCGCATGCCGACCGATATCAAGGCGCGGTCAGGCGATCTCGGCGAAATCCTTGCCTCCGAGCTGGCTGAACAGAACTTGGGATTTCGCATCCCGGTCAAGCGATTGCGGTTCAAGGACGGGCGCAACATGGCGCTGCGTGGCGACGATTTCATCGGTGTCGTTGTGGGCGACGACGGGCAACTCCGCCTGCTCAAGGGCGAGTCCAAGAGCCGGCAGCAGCTGGCCAAGACCGCGATTACCGAAGCACGTGAAGCACTAGATCGCGACGACGGCCGCTGCACGCCCGAGTCCTTGCTGTTCGTCGCAGACCGCTTGCTTGAGAGCCCTGACGCCGACGACCAGGCGCTCGGCCGTGCGCTACGCGACGAGGTCGGACAGAAGGCGCTGCCGCCAGGGCGTATCGACCATATGCTTTTCACGCTCTCGGGAAATTCTCCGCCGCCGTCGCTGAAGGCCGATCTCGACGCATCGGCCGCCGACCGCAATCAATACAGCACGAACCTGCGGATCGCCGATCACGATGATTTCATTGGTAGCGTTTATATCGAGGCCGTGAAGCTTGGAAACGACTGACGAACTCACCGCGCTAATTGTCAATGCCGCCCAGGACAATGTCTGGGGCGGCCTTCTGCGGCGCGGTGCCGCTTGGTCCATCATCCGGCGGGATGGCGAATTACCCGATGATGCGCCTCCTCTTGGCCGCACAATTGAAACCGATCTCGCCGAGTATGGCTTCGCACTCCTGCGTGCTGCCCTCGCGCTCAAGGAGCGCGGCGGTGAGAACGAGATTGCCCGTAAGGGCTTCGAATATGCCGCTAAAGCCTTCGAAGCGCTGGTGCGTAACGGCGCGCCGGATTCGGCCACGCGTAGCTTCCATCGCACGATTGCGGCCGCCGCATATCATCTCGCCGGCTTCTCGGCGATCGCCTTTTCGTTGTTTGGGGATCGCTCCGAAGGCTTCAACGAGAGCTCGGCCGAGACCGCGCTGGTCCTGTTGATGCTGCGCGACCTTGACGCCCTCCGTAATCATGTAAGGTCGCGATTGATCGACGACAGTCTGAGCGATGACGGTCTGTGGTTTGCGCTGGAACAGGATCATATTACGCCTGAGGTCGCGGTCGAGGAGATACTCAACACCACCGCGTGCCGCGCGCTGGCCTTTTACGATTTCGCGCTCCAGACCGGCGAAGGAGCGTTGGCCGAGCAAGCAATAGCGCTGCTCGATGCTGGTCTCAGCCTTGCGGCGAATGCAGGCATCGTACCGGCCTGGTGGCTGCTGAGGCTTTGCCGTGGCCTCATCGATGACCTGTGGGCGCACTTGCTTCACGTTAATCTACCGCACGATCCGCCTCCCGGCGGCGATGCTAGCTTTACCGATCTTAGAAAGCTGTTTCTCGGTTCGCTTTACGCCCGCAAGAATGCCGAGGTCGAACTATGGCCGTCGCAGCGCGAGGCTGCGCGCCGATCGAGCGATCTCACTGATGATCTGGTGGTCGCGCTTCCGACCAGCGCCGGCAAAACGCGCGTCGCTGAGATTGCGGCGCTCATGACGCTGGCAACAGGCCGCCGTGTCCTCGTCGTCACGCCACTGCGGGCGCTGTCGGCCCAGACGGAGCGCTCGTTTCGTCACACGTTCGCACCACTCGGTTTCTCGGTGTCCTCACTTTACGGCGCGTCGGGTATGTCGCCGGGAGACGAAGATGCGTTGCGCACGCACAAGATCATCATCGCGACGCCCGAAAAGCTCGATTTTGCGCTGCGGTCGGACGCGTCGATTATCGACGATGTGGGATTGATCGTGCTGGACGAGGGGCATCTGATCGGGCCGACCGAGCGCGAGATCCGATACGAGATTCTTGTCCAACGACTCCTGCGGCGGCCGGACAATGCTGATCGGCGTATCGTTTGCCTGTCGGCAATCCTGCCCGGCGGCGATCCGCTGATCGACCTCACCACATGGATAC
>JBASBA010000552.1:0-4541 GCA_049650885.1 Alteraurantiacibacter sp.
CACCAATGTAGGGGCTGATGGAACCGCCAGCGTTGAAATCAAACAGTGCGTTCAGGAACACGCCGTAGGATTCAATATCGCTACCCGAATCTTCGTTCAGGAACGGGCCAACGGCGCGTCCTTCAAGTGAATCAGAACGCGTGAGTACCGACGCGTCGAGGGTCCGGATTTCCTGACCTGCAAGCGTCGCACCAAAATGATCGTCAACAGTCGTGGAGTTGTAGTCGCCAGCGAGCTCAACACGGAAACCGCCGTCAAAACGGTAGCCGAGCTGTGCACCAGCGGTCCAACCGATGTCACCATCAGTATCAAAGGCAATCTCGTTCCCAGCTGGGATCGGATCGTTAACAGCCGTACGCGGCAAATCTGCCGTCAGAAGGCCATCGTTTTCCGCATCAGTGGTGTTAATACCACCGCTGACTCCAATGTAAGCCTGTGCGTTAGCGACCGCCGGAAAGGCGAGCGCTAGCACAGAGGCGCTGATCAAAAGCTTTTTCATATTCGTCCTCATTACGACCTACGAGAAGGTTCCCTCCCGCATCCCTTGCTCAATGACATTATTACGCCATTGTTCCAGTCCGAAGAACAATTCCTTCAGAAGGTTCCCAACTGTTGCGCCAAAACCACATTCCACAATAAGGATTAGTGCGTTTTGTCGCCGAACCGTGTTAAAATGCAGATAGGCCGGTGATCGCGCGGCCAAGGATCAACGCATGAACGTCATGCGTGCCCTCATATGTATTCACGGTTTCCAGGTTCAGCATGTGTCGCATGACCTGATATTCCTCGGAAATTCCGTTGCCGCCATGCATGTCTCGGGCAGCGCGGGCGATGTTGAGAGCCTTGCCGACATTGTTCCGCTTTACGATGGAAACCATTTCAGGTGCGAACCGCCCTTCGTCCATCAGGCGACCGACGCGCAGGCTTGCTTGCAGGCCCAGTGAAATCTCTGTCACCATATCGGCAAGCTTGAGTTGGTAAAGCTGCTTGGAGGCGAGCGGCACACCGAATTGGTGACGATCCAGGCCATATTGCCGCGCGGCGTGATAGCAGAACTCTGCTGCGCCCATGCCACCCCATGAAATGCCGTATCGCGCACGGTTAAGGCAGCCAAACGGCCCCTTGATGCCTTCGATATCTGGCAGCAGGGCATCGGCGGGTAGCTTTACTTCGTCCATCTGGATCATGCCGGTGGTGCTTGCACGCAAAGAGAGCTTGCCGCCGATCTTGGGTGCTTCCAATCCGGCCATCCCCTTGTCAAGGATGAAGCCGCGTATCTTGTCGCCATGCGCCTCTGACTTTGCCCACACTACGAACACATCGGCGAAAGGAGAGTTGGAGATCCAGGTCTTGGCACCCGAAAGCGAATAACCGTCACCATCCTTTTTCGCGTAAGTGCGCATCCCCGATGGATCGGAGCCGGCATCGGGTTCCGTCAGGCCAAAGCACCCGATCAGTTCTCCTGAGGCCAGACCGGGCAGATATTTCGCCCGTTGCTCGTCAGAGCCATAGGCATGGATGGGATACATCACCAGGCTGGACTGGACGCTGGCCATCGAGCGGTAGCCGCTGTCCACCCGCTCAATCTCCCGCGCCACGAGGCCGTAGGCAACGTAGCTGGCGCCGGAACCGCCGAATTCCTCTGGTATGGTAACGCCCAGCATCCCTGCCTGCCCCATCAGGGGGAACAGTTCGCTGGCATCGTTCTCAGTCGCGAAATCTTCGATGACGCGCGGTTGTAAAGTGCTTTGCGCGAAAGAATGCGCCGCATCGCGGATCATGCGTTCGTCTTCCGAAAGCTGATCGTCGATGTTGAAGGGGTCGGCCCAGTCGAAGGGCACCATGTTGGCCATCGCTTTTAGTCTCCTTTGTAACCGCCCTAATTGTTCAACAGCGGCGCGGCAAGGAGATGGCGCATCAATGCGTTTGCGCTTTGGCCTTCTCGATCATGGCGATCAGCCTGTCAGGGGGGCATGGCTTTTCCGCCGCTTGCGCGTTGGGATAACGCTCCGCGATTTCACGCTTGGTGAAATGGCCTGAGTGGAAAATGATCGGCACGCCGGCCTTCGTCAATTCGTCTGCCAAGGGAAAGACTTCGCCATCTGCCGTCATCACGTCGAGAATGGCGAAATCCGGCATGTCCTGATCAATCGCGATCATCGCATGTCCGCGTGTTGCATACGGTCCTTCGACCCTGAAGCCCATGTCGCGGACGGTTTCCGTCAGGTCGAGAGCGATAATTACCTCGTCCTCAACCACGAGTACGGTTGTCTGCTCGATCGATGCTGGGGCTTCCATAGAACTTCCTTGACCGTTGCCTGCACATGGTGCGTGATTTTCCTCCTACGCGCGTGGAAGCCAATGAGTTCCCGGTCAGGCGGTGCGTCCGAACTTCGCTTCATAGGCAGAGGTGTCGCCACTTTGCAGAAGATTGGCTTGTTCCACCCAGTTGTCGCGCCGGATACGGCCCTGGAAACGTCCAAGCTGGGAATCGATGCGATCAATGTCCTGATCGGTCCATCCGGCAATCTGGGCAAAGGACGTCACACCCTGTTCGTTAAGGATGGTAACCAGCTTCGGGCCTACACCCTTGATACGTTTCAGATCGTCCTCACCGGCCGTTGATGCCGCCGGGGTGGTGGGTGCAGATGTTGGTTCAGTTGCGGCACTGTGCGTCGCCGGCGGTGCAGACTCAGGCTGCGGAGGGGTGTTCTTGATCGCGGCGCGCGCGGGCACACCGTCTCCGGTTTCGGCATCGGTACCCAGCGGAGAGGCAGCGGTAATATCTGCGTTGGCAGCGGCGGAGGTTTCGCCGGGCGATGCAGCAGTCCGGCCAGCTTCAATATCCTGGGCGTCTCGTGTGTCCCGTTGCGCCAATCCATCTGCGGTGGTTGCGGCAGGCGGGGAATCTATCAGCGCCTGATTGCGTTTCGCAGTTGCCGGAGCGGTATCGTCCTTCTGTTCTACCTCGACCTTCGTTCGGCGTGACGCGACGAAGATCCACCAGGCAACCAGCACCCCGATAAGCAATGCCACAACAACCAGGACCCAGTTGGCCTGTAACAATTCAACCATCTTAAGCTCTCCGCAAATTCATGTGTCCCGGCCCCATACGACCCAGCCAAGCCCAAGCCCCACGGCATAGGCGAACAGCATCACAACCAGCACTTCCATCCAGATCGGCATGTCGGTTCCTTTGGAGCATTCCGGGTGATTCGGGCAACTTGCCCTTTGGTCACGCCCGCCAAGCTGATGTGGAGATCAGCTTGGTGCGGGGGTATCGACCGGAGTCGGCAGTAGCGGCTGGGTCGAGATGACCGAGAATTCTATACGACGGTTTGCGGGGTCGGTCGGTTCCAGACCTTCGACAGGATGCGCTGAACCCTCGCCCTTCACATGCAGGGCATCGCCGGGAATGCCCCGCTGCACCAGCGCCTGTCGCACGGCATCGGCACGTTCGGACGACAGGGCAATGTTGATATCTTCGGGTCCGGAACGATCCGTATGTCCGGCAATCTCTATCACCGCGCCCAGACACGGCTGAAGCGATGCTGCGACCTCGTCTATCAGCGAGAGGCTGTTGACATCGATGCGGGCGGAGCTTTCCTCGAACCGGATCGTGCGTGCGCGCAGCAGGGCCTGCACATCTTCCTGGCAATGCAACGGGCTAAAATGCTGCTCCACCATCATATCCCCATCAGACCAGCGAACGCCGCCAACGCCGGGCAGGGCGGCAACAGCATGGGCAATGCGAGAGCGGGTGGCATTATCCAGCGATTCCGCGCCGGAAAGCACGGGATGGCGGCTGGGCCAGCCATTGGGAGAGCGAAACTGTGCCTCCACCCCTTCGCCGCCAGCCTGCTGAATAGCGGCGGCCGCAGGCGCGGAAAGGGTGTTGGCAATGCCGGGGCCACTTGCCCCGCCGATGGTATAAGCCAGTGCGATGCAGGCCAGAACCCCGGCAATCAGTGCGAATTGCGGTTTGCGAAGGAAATTCATCGCACCGCTTTAGCGTGTCTCGTCAGCGTGCGTCGAGTGATTCTGCAAGTGCGGCCAGCTGGAGGAACTCTTCACGCCAATAGCCATCCTGCCGCCCGGCGAGAGAAACGGCATCGTCATAACCGAAATTCCCCAGCAGCGTGTCGCCGCGCAAGGCCTGCCCATAAGCGGCCACGGCGGCCGCGAATGCCATGTCACCGCGCGCTGGGCGGGCATTGGCCAGCATTCGGGTGGAGACAGGTCGCCGGATCAGGCGGGAGCGATCCTGTCCGTGCAATTTATAGCGCAGCTGAACAAAGGCCACCTCGTCACCAGATCCACCTTCGCGCATGAGGGAACGCGCCTTTACCTGGTTTCCTTCATACCGCCGTGCGCGGACCCAGCCTTCCTTGCCAGCCGGAACAATTTCATACAGCGCCGTGACCTGGTGGCCTGCACCGATATCCCCCGCATCGACAGCATCATTCTCGAAGTCCTCTTCGCGAAGCGCGCGGTTCTCATACCCGATAAGGCGGTATTGCGAGATGCGCGCAGGATTGAAC
>JBASBA010000553.1:0-1890 GCA_049650885.1 Alteraurantiacibacter sp.
GCTATGAACCTGGTCGCGAGGACTATGTGACGATCATCGCCAATTTTCAGCCTGGAGAACTCCCGTTCGCCGGACCGAACTATTATACGATGGATCCTGACGCACTCTACGAAATCCACATCGATAACGATGGCGATGCGATGGAAGACGTAACATTCTCCTTCCAGTTCGATAACTCGCTGAGAGGTGGCGGCATTGCGTTGGATATCGGTGGCAAGGATATTACCATCCCCCTCCGCTACGCAGGCCAGGTGACCAGCGCAGACGATGCTGATTTGAACGAAACCGAGACCTACACGATCACCATGGTGGAAGGCGATCGCCGCAGCGGCACGCGTTCGACCGTTACGAGTTCCGGAGGGGATGATTCGTTTGCGAAGCCGCTGGACAATGTCGGTAACAAGACAATTCCCGATTATGCCGGCTATGCCAGCAGTTTCGTCTATGACGTCTCCATTCCGGATTGTTCGACCAATGGCCGCGTCTTTGTCGGTCAGCGTGCAGAAGCGTTCGCTATCAATCTTGGGGAAACCTTCGACCTGGTCAACTATGTCCCAATCGAGGGTGACAGCGCAGCGTTTGCCGGTGACGGCGGCGGCTTCCCCGGCGGCATCACCCAAAGCCGCGACAACGATGACCTAGTTGGCAAGGCGAATGTGACGAGCATCGCGCTGGAAGTTCCAATTTCCTGCCTGACGGGTGATGGAAACGGCGTGATTGGTGGATGGTCAACCGCCAGCCTGCCGCAGGCCCGCATCTACGATCCTTCCCCGACTTATGAAGATCCCACTGTCGATGGGGGTGCTTACGTTCAGCTTTCCCGCTTGGGCATGCCGCTTGTCAATGAGCTGGTCATCGGTCTCGATCAAAAGAACCTTTTTAACGCAGCCGAACCAACGCAGGACGGCGCATTGGCAGATTTCGTCACTAACCCGACATTCCCGGCAATTTTGGACATATTGTTCAACACTCCGGTCAATGCCACCCTTGGTACCGATATCGACAATCTCGCTCCGAGCAACTTCCCGCGTAACGACCTTGTCGCCACATTCCTGACTGGCATTGAAACGCTTAATCAGCAGGCCGCGGTGACCGCATCCGAAATGATGCGTCTCAACACCGCCGTCGATCCTACTCCCCGTGCGGCGCAGAGCCGGTTCGGTGTCGTCGGTGATGACCTCGCCGGTTTTCCAAACGGACGCCGTCCGGGTGATGATGTGACGGACATCGTTCTGCGGGTTGCAATGGGTCGCTTGTGCTATCCCGTACCGATAAACGGGGAGGACACCGATCTTGGCTTGTGCGAGCCCGATGACGCTCCGGTCGGAAATGTTCCGTTCACTGACGGCGCGCCGATTTCGGCCCGCGATCTGGCGAACGCATTCCCTTACCTCAACACGCCGATTCCCGGTTCGCCTGATGAAGCCCGCGACGCGCGCGCTTCGCAGCCGGCCCAGCCGTGAGGAGATCCAAGATGAAACTTAAGAAATTGCTCCAAATGGGTTCGTCAGTGCTTTTGCTAGGCTCACTCGCAGCTTGCGGCGACAATGACGACTTTCCTGAGCCAACGCCTACGCCGACACCGCCGCCACCGGGTGCGGTAACCTATCAGGAACAGTTCGGTACGGAGTTCGCGGCGATCTTCAACCGGGATATTACCGAAGATCCTGTCGACCCCATGGCTGGGGATGTGCCGGATCTTGCTCCGGCGGATGATCCGATCCCCAGACCGGATTGACGCGATCAAGTACTAAAGAAGACTAGAGGGGCGGCGCTTGTATAGGTGCCGCCCCTTTCCATCTGCGTATTGCCGAAACGCGCGGCTGACCGCCGAATGTTTGACGGTAGAGCAGGCTCGTTAGCTGTTGGCTCGTACCGTTCACATTGACG
>JBASBA010000554.1:0-7265 GCA_049650885.1 Alteraurantiacibacter sp.
GATGCCGCTGCGTTCGGAAGAGGTCGGAGGCTGGGTCACATGTGAACAGCTAGGGAACACCGGCACGTCGTGCAAGGCGCGCGACAAGGTGTGGAACCCGATTTTATCGGAACGACTGGCAGGATCACCTCATTGTTCTAGCAATCAAGCCCCTACGATATGGATCAGGAGACCCCTCATGAAGAAGGCTATTCTCGCCGCCGCCACAGCCCTTTCGATGGCTGCAATTCCAGCCGCCGCCCAAGTTAACAGCGTCGATGACAAGCGCGATATGACAGAGGCGCAGCAGATGATGTATGATTAACTCGACAGCGTTCAACAGTCGATGTTCAACACCTATTCGCCAGACCAGCACACGATGTATTTCGGCTGGAACGAAGCCTTGCGCTCCTATTACTGGACACTTGACGAGGAGGAGCAGAACGCCTGGTGGTATCTTGATGACGACCAGCGGATGACCCTGTTCCAGATACAGGCACCCGAGCAGCGCGCAATGGCATGGAACTCCATCATCAACCAGGTGAACAGCATGGAGAATGATCAGGCTGGCGCGCAGACGGTCAACTCTGGCAATATGTCGACAACCAGCAGCAACATGCGCTTCGTGAGCAACGAAGTCGCACAAAACATTCCGGCGCCGCACCAGGGGGAATATCCTGTCTGTGAAAGTGACGCGGATGACAATTGCATCAACGCATGGGCCACCGGGCAGCGCGGCCCCGGTGTTGATCGCCCGCTCGATTATTGGCCTGGTGAACCTTCGAGTTCCTGATCACGCGAGAAGATAATCGGGAAGCAGCTTATAAAAAGGCCGCTCCTTTTCGGGCGGATTTTTTTCAAAGCGGGTTTTGTCATGCGGCATCCGGCCAGCGCATCAGCAACAATTTTGCCGGTCCGGTGCGACGTTCAGTTTCTATTTCCAACGCCTTGATCGTGACGTCATCTTTCGCCCCCACTTCCAGAGCGACCCAGCTTTTCGGGCCGATCCAGCCAAGCCTAGTAAGGCGGTCGATCGCTACGGCACCGGCGTTGGTGCCATAGGGCGGATCGAGCAAAACGAGGTCGCGGGCCTGTTTCGCCGGACCAAGAGACATTACCGATCCTGCCGTAACCTCGCATTGCTGTTGAGCGCGCAGGCTGGAGATATTCTGCCGCAAAACACGGATGGCGGCGGCGTCCTGTTCCACGAACAGGCAGTTCGCCGCTCCGCGCGAAAGGGCTTCCAGTCCGAGCGCGCCGGATCCTGCGAAAAGGTCTGCGACGGTGAGATCTTCGAAGGAGCCGAGTCGGCTGGCGAGCATCGAGAACAGTGTTTCGCGCGTGCGATCCGCCGTCGGCCTGGTCGCGTCGCCAGCAGGTGCGCGCAACTGCCGCCGCTTCCACTCACCCCCGATAATCCTCACGATTGGTGGCCTGGTTTTATGGAACTGCGGAACCTCTCGATATCTTCCTTGCGTATCTCCACAGCGCCGCCACGAGGCAGGTCTGCAAGACCGAAGGGGCCATAGGCGATGCGAATCAGGCGGCTGACTTCCAGGCCCAGATATTCCAGTACGCGCCGTACTTCGCGGTTCTTACCTTCACTCAGTGACAGTTCAATCCACTGGTTGCGGCCCGTGCGCCGCTCCAGATTGGCATCAATCGGGGCATAACGCATACCTTCGATCTCTACCCCGTCCATCAGGTTTTCCAGCTGTTCCTGCGTCACGTCGCCAAAGGTTCGGGCACGATAGGTGCGCGGAATGTCAGATGATGGCAGCTCCATCGTGCGCTTGAACGCGCCATCGTTGGTAAGCAACAGCAACCCCTCGGTGTTCAGATCAAGGCGTCCCACCGGCATCAGGCGCGGGGTATCCTTGGGCAGGGCGTTTCGCAGTGCGTCATAAATGGTGGGGCGACCCGAAAAATCCCGCTCCGCCGTCAGGAGGCCTGTAGGCTTGTGAAAGGCGAACAGGCGGGTACGTTCCGGTTTGCCCACCAGCTTGCCATCCACGCTCACGCCTTTCAACGATGTGAGGAATGTTGCGGGCGTTTTCACGAATTCATCGCCGATCTTGACCCGCCGGTCGTCGATCATTCGCTCCACCTCCCGGCGGCTGGCAACGCCTGCGCGGGCAAGCAATTTGGCGATGCGATCGCCTTCGGGCCGTTCTTCCTGGGACATTCCATCGCCCATAGTCGTTGAAGGCCTGTTCATCCAGTCTTCCATTGGCGTGGTTTACGTTTAGACCGATTGTTCGCACCAGAGCGGAGAGATATTTATGGCCGAAGCGGCCGCTGAAACGAAGAAATCGAAGCCAGGCTGGCGTACGCTGGCGCGTTCGCTGAAAAATCCCAAAAGCGGCTATATGGCGCTGTTCGGGTTTGCCAGTGGCCTGCCGTTCGCGCTTTTTCTGGGCACGCTATATGCGTGGCTTACCGAGGCGGAAGTCAGTGTGGAGACGATGGGCGTCTTCTCGCTGATCGGGCTTGCCTATGCATTCCAGTTCCTGTGGTCACCTCTGCTCGACAAGGTGAACATTCCCGGCCTGCGCCGCCTCGGCAAGCGCAAGCAGTGGATTGCCCCGATGCAGCTGCTGCTGGGCATCATCCTTGTAACCCTTAGTATTCTCGACCCGAAGAGCCAGTTGGGCATGTTCAGCTTGCTGGCGGCCGTCGGCGCTTTTGCCAGCGCAACGCAGGATATCGCGATCAACGCATGGCGGATCGACGTTGCTGATGACGAAGCCACCATCGACATCCTCTCCACCATAACCCAGATGGGTTTTCGTCTTGCCGCACTGGTGGGCGGTGCACTGGGCCTGATTATTGCAGAGCGTATCGGCTGGCCCCAGACTTACGTTTTGATGGGCGCAATCATGCTGGCCATCGGCATCGCCGGATTGTTTGCGCCTGATGCTGACGTTGCAAAGCGCACTGCCGCCACCGTGGCCGCCGATAACGAGGACGTGGCCGAGTTGTACAACGCAGGCGAGATTGAGCCGAAAACCCGCAACTGGGCGCTGTTGGGCGTGGGTGTGCTGTGGGCCTGGGCAATCGGTACCGTAGTGCTCTTCATGTACCGTTCCATGACCTATGCGCCCGACCTGCGGCCAAACCCTACCGAGTTCACGGCCACCTACGGGCCGCTTATCATCATTGCCACCATCGTCGTCCCAGCCTTTATCGCAGCCTGGCTTGCCAAGCTTAAGAAGGAGGGTCGCAGAACCATCAGCCACACGGCTGCGGCGTTCAGTCCCAGCGACGTCAAGTTTACCGATCATCTTTACCGGGCGCTTGTATTGCCACTGGTGGAATTCGTCGCGCGAATGGGGTGGTCTCTTGTCCTCATCTTGTCGCTCGTGCTGACTTACCGGATCACCGATGCGATCTGGGGCACCTTCGCCTATCCATTCTATCTCGGAGAGCTTGAGTTCACCGGCGACGATGTCGCCTTCGCGTCCAAGTTCTTCGGCGTGGGTGCCATTATCGCAGGCCTGGCTTTCGGCGGCTGGCTGATAACGGTAGTCGGGCGGATGTTCACCCTGACGCTGGGCGCGGCGCTGGCTGCGGCCACCAACTTGCTCTACGCCGATCTGGCGCTTGGCGGCACGTGGATGCAGGCGGGCAGCGATGCCATCGGCTTTACCAACCTCATCAATTTCATGGCGCCCTTCGGGTCAGAGGGGCTGGCCAGGCTGACCTTCACGATCATGTGGGAAAACCTTGCCATCGGTATCGCGGGGGCCGCGTACATCGCGTGGCTGTCCAGCATCGTGAACAAGCGATACGCCGCTGTTCAATATGCCTTGCTGGCTTCCCTCACCTTGCTGGTGGGCACGCTTGGGCGCGGTGCCTTGGGCGAGATGATCGAGGATCGCGGGTATTATTACGTCTTCATCTTCACCGCGCTGATCGGTGTGATCGCGGTGGTCTTGTGCGTAATGGAGTGGATACGCGAAGCCCGCAGCCCGCACGAGGCAGGCGTCATCCAGCCGCCGCCGGAAACCGCCGCTGCGAAGTAGCTGATTATGCCGCAAGCCCCTCCGCCAATGGGGGTCTTGCGGCGTCAGTCCGGAAATTCACGATTAAGCGCCAGCACCTTGCCTGCAAG
Source organism: Alteraurantiacibacter sp. (assembly GCA_049650885.1). Lineage (GTDB taxonomy): Bacteria > Pseudomonadota > Alphaproteobacteria > Sphingomonadales > Sphingomonadaceae > Alteraurantiacibacter. The sequence continues at coordinate 4,094 of JBASBA010000554.1, forward strand.
ATACAGCGATCCGCAGATCAGCACGGTGGACTGGCCTGTGCTGCGTGATCCCAGCAGGTTCAGGGCCGAAGGAACATCAGGCGCTGTCTGACATAGCGGCACGATATCTTGCGCCAATTCGGCCAAGGCATCGGGATCGACGCAATCATTGCCGGGGATCGGAAACGCCGTCACGCTGTTCAGTTGCGGGCCGAGAATGGCCAGAAAGCGCGTTGCATCCTTCGCAGCCATCATGCCAATCACGGCATCGACAGGTTGAATTGCATCTTGCTGCAGATAATTTGCGATTGCCTGCGCTGCGTCGGGGTTGTGTCCGCCATCCAGCAGGAATGTCTTGTCGGCCAGCAGTTCGGTCAGCGGGCCAGCACCAAGCTTTTGCAGCCGTGCCGGCCAGCTGGTATTGCGTATGCCATGCGCCATTGCAGCAGGTGAAACTGTTACGGTATCCTGATGCCGCAACATGGCGACGGCCAGCGCAGCGTTATCTGCCTGGTGCGCGCCGGGCATTGTGGGCAAGGGCAGATCCAGTCGCCCGTGCTTGTCGCGATAGGCAATGGCATCGTTGCCGATATCGGCCCACCAATCGCTTCCACGCATGTGAAGCGGGGCGCGTGCAACACCGGCGCGGCGTTCTATCTCTGCGGCCACATAGGGCGAATAAGCTTGCGTAACCAGCGGAGAACCGGGCCGCGCTATACCCGATTTTTCAAATGCGATGCGCACCATCGGGTTCTCCACGGGCGAGGGCGCATCGGGGTCTTCATTCAGCAGGAATTGATCATGATCTATACCGAGGCTGGCAATGCCACAGGCGGCGGGCCGCTCCATCACGTTCGTCGCGTCAAAGCGTCCGCCAAGGCCAACCTCGATTACGCAGGCATCGGCAGGTTCACGCGCGAAGGCAAGAAAGGTGGCAGCAGTCGTGACTTCAAAAAAGCTGGGCGAAAGATGACCTGCGGTATCCAGAACCTCCTCCAGAAGGCTGGCCAGCATCGCATCTGAAATCAGTTCTCCACCCACGCGAATGCGTTCGTTGTAGCGTACAAGGTGGGGCTTTGTCGCAACGTGAACGCTAAGTCCCTCGGCCTCCAGCATGGCGCGCAGGAAGGCGCAGGTCGAGCCTTTGCCATTCGTTCCTGCGACGTGGAAGACGGGCGGCAGTCGTTTTTCGGGATTGCCAAGCTGCATCAGCAATTCATGGATTACATCCAGGCCGATGCGACCTTTGGGCAGCGACAGGGCACCCAGACGATCCAGCTGTTTCTGCACCGCCGGATTCTCGGAAATCGCGAAGTCTTTCATGCGCGGGGCTGGCGAACCGTCAGGCCGCTTTAGCCGGAGAGAGATAGTCCAGCAGCTGCGCCAGCGTGCCGCGCAGTTCATTGCGGTGCGTCACCATGTCCACCATGCCGTGCTTGTGCAGATATTCGGCGCGCTGAAACCCTTCGGGCAATTGCTCGCGGATGGTTTCCTGGATCACGCGTTGCCCGGCAAACCCGATCAGGGCATCGGGTTCCGCGATGTGCACGTCGCCCAGCATGGCGTAGCTGGCAGTAACGCCGCCGGTCGTCGGGTCGGCCAGCACCACGATATAGGGAAGGCCGGCTTCCTTCAGGCGCCGCGTCATCACAGTGGCGCGCGGCATCTGCATCAGGCTGAGAATGCCCTCCTGCATCCGCGCGCCGCCCGCAGCCGTAACGCAAATGAAGCCGCATTTCTCGGCTAGCGCGCGTTCGGCTGCATTGCAGAAGGCATCGCCAACTGCCATGCCCATGCTGCCACCCATGAAAGTGAAGTCCTGCACGCCAACCACGGCCCTGTGCCCATCTATCGTGCCAGCTGCGGCAGTGAAGGCATCGGGATGCGGATTGCTGGCGCGTGCAGCCTTCAGCCTGTCGACATAGCGCTTGCTATCCTTGAAGCGCAGTGGATCTTCGGTGACTTTGGGAGCGGGCAGGACATCATATCCATCGTCCAGTATCTGGTTCAACCGCGTGTCTGCACCGATGCGGCCATGGTGATCGCAATTGGGGCAAACGCTCAGGTTTTTCTCGTATTCGCTGCGGAACACCATCTCCTGACACCGTGGACACTTGATCCACAGATTGTCGGGGGATTCGCGCTTGTTGCCAAACGGCAGGCGCTCTCTAACTTTATCTAGCCAACTCATGGGATGCGCCTATCGGGCAGAATGCACGGCATTGGCAAGTTTTTCGGTAAGCGCGCGCAGGTGTGCTGGCGCGTTATCCCCATGCTCTGCCACCAGTTCGACAAGGGCAGAGCCGACGACCACGCCGTCCGCCACCTTGGCAATCGCATCTGCCTGTTCGGGCGTGCGCACGCCAAAGCCCACAGCCACGGGCAAATCGGTATGCTGCTTGATGCGGCTGACATTGGCCTCGATGTCGGCCACCGCCGCGCTCTGCTTTCCGGTGATGCCTGCCACGCTGACGTAGTAGAGAAACCCTTGCGATTTATCGAGCACCATGGGCAGGCGCGCTTCATCGGTTGTGGGAGTGGCCAGACGGATGGGCGCAATGCCTTTCTCACGCAAGGCAGGGCCAAGATCGTCATCCTCCTCCGGCGCAAGGTCCACGCAGATCACGCCATCGACCCCAGCCTTCGCCAACGCATCGGCAAACCATTCCGGCCCGCGTCGCACCATCGGGTTGGCATAGCCCATCAGTACCAGCGGCACATCCGGGTGGCGTGCGCGAAAATCAGTGGCGATTTGCAGCACGTCGGCGGTCTTCGTTCCTTTGCCCAGCGCGCGAATATTCGCCGCCTGGATCGCCGGGCCATCGGCCATGGGATCGGTGAAGGGCATACCCAGTTCGATCACATCCGCGCCGCCAGCGACCAGCGCATCAAGATTTGAGGCGGTGTTTCCGTCGCCTGCGGTGATGAAGCAGACGAGGGCAGGGCCGCGAGAGAAACTGTCGGAAAGTCGGGTCATGATGTCGGGCGCCTTAGCCCTGCTGCTATGGCAATCACAACCGCAATTGCGCCTGCGATGGGAGCGATTTCAGCAGCATTTATCGCATGTCCCGAAATGGCGAACGCGAGAGCGGTAATAACGAAGGCAATCGGCAAACCTATCAAAGAGAAGACCCCGGCCCGTGCAGGAGAGAAGCTCACATCTCTACCCCAAGTGCCTCGGCCACGGTGAAGA
>JBASBA010000555.1:0-5354 GCA_049650885.1 Alteraurantiacibacter sp.
CGCTTTCCTGATTCCAACGCTGTGATACCTGTCAGCCGTGTGTGCCTGGCAACCTTGGCGGGGCTTGCCCTTGCTGCGTGTTCGGCAGAGCAGGAACCTGCAAAAGGGGCACCAGAGGCCTCGTCAACGATGATGCCGGTAGAACCTGATGGCGGCATCGGCGACGGGGCGGGGCCGCCGGATCCGTTACCTGCCGCACAGTTGGAGCAGACCATGCCGCAAACGTTGCGCGGATCGTGGCGCAAGGACGACCTGGGACGTGCCCCCGATTCGGATGACTGCGATATCTACCGTCCCGTTAACCAGTCGTGGGAGCGGGTTATCACCGTGCGTGAAGGTGGCTATAGTCATTTCGAAACCGGCGGACGGATCATGGAAGTCCATAATCGCACCACCACGATGATCGATGCGACATTCGACACGACCTATGCCGACACTCCCACTTCTGCGCGCAAGGACTTTGCCTTGCAAGCTGATGGCACGCTGGCGGTAAACGACGACAATGGGGATGGCCGTATGGAAGTTTCCACATACCTGCGCTGCCCCGGTTAAAGCTGAAAGGCGAAAGGCAAATTATCATGAAAATCGCATTCATCGGCGTTGGCAACATGGGCGGCGGTATGGCCGCAAATCTTGCAAATGCGGGTCACACCGTGCGCGCCTTTGACCTTTCTGAGGAGGCGCTAACAACGGCGCGGGACAAGGGTTGCGAAACTTTCAAAACCGCTTCTGAAGCTTGCGAAGGCGTGGACGCGGTCGTTTCCATGCTCCCAAACGGTCAGATTGTGAAATCCGTCTATCAAAGCGATGTGATTGGCCATGCACCGACGGAGGCGGTGCTGATCGATTGCTCCACCATCGATGTTGCCACCGCGCGCGATGTGATCGCCGCCGCCGAAAAGGCAGGGCACGACATGGTGGATTCGCCGGTATCGGGCGGTATCGCAGCGGCCGATGCAGGTACACTCACATTCATGGTGGGGGGCAGCGAGAAAGCGTTCAAACGCGCAGAGGCAGTTCTGAACGACATGGGCAAGGCAGTGATCGACGCTGGTGATGCCGGCAACGGCCAGGCGGCGAAAATCTGCAACAACATGTTGCTGGCCGTGCAGATGATCGGCACGGCAGAGGCGTTTGCAATGGCGCAGAAGCTGGGCCTCGATCCACAGACATTCTACGATATTTCTTCCGTAAGTTCCGGCCAGTGCTGGAGCATGACGAGCTATTGCCCGGTGCCCGGCGTGGGGCCGCAATCGCCTGCAGACAATGACTACAATGGCGGGTTTGCAACGGCGCTGATGTTGAAAGATCTGAAACTGGCAATGGATGCCGCCAGCACCGCGCACATCAAGCCGCGCATCGGCTCACTGGCCAAGGATCTTTACGAAGCCTTCGATGGCGCGGGCAATGGCAGTCGCGATTTCTCCGCCATCATCACCGAATACGACTGAAGACTCAAGGGAACCGAACCCTCTGCCTGCGCCTCTATCTCTCGGGGGCACCATCCCGTTTGCGCCCTAGTCACGCCAAGGAGTGCAAATGTCAGCCCAGTGTCCCGATTTCGAAACTTTCATGGAGGGCGTCAAAAAGCGCAATCCCCACCAGCACGAGTTCGTCCAGGCGGTGCACGAGGTTTCCAAGGATATATTCGACTGGGTTAAGGACAAGCACGAGTATCACGAAGCTGAAATACTGCGGCGCATGGCAGAGCCGGACCGCATCATCTCCTTTCGCGTATGCTGGGAGGACGACGATCGCAACATCCGCGTAGAGCGTGGATGGCGGGTGCAGAACAACAACGCCATCGGCCCTTACAAGGGTGGATTGCGGTTCGATCCTTCCGTCACGGAAAGCGTGCTTAAGTTCCTCGCATTCGAGCAGACTTTCAAGAACTCGCTGACCGGGCTGCCCATGGGTGGCGGCAAGGGGGGTGCGAACTTCAATCCCAAGGGCAAGAGCGATACCGAAGTCATGCGCTTTTGCCAGAGTTTCATGACCGAACTTTATCGCCACATCGGCTCTGACGTGGATGTGCCCGCAGGCGATATCGGTGTTGGCACCCGCGAGATTGGCTACCTTTTCGGACAGTACAAGCGGATTACCGGAAACTGGGAAGGGGTGCTGACGGGAAAGGCCAGCGAATTCGGCGGCTCTGCCGTGCGGGTGGAGGCGACGGGATATGGTGCCGTGCATTTCCTGAAGAATATGCTGGAGCATATCGACCGCGATATAGAAGGGCAGCGCGTGCTCATTTCAGGGTCCGGCAACGTGGCCCTGCACGCGGCGGAAAAGCTGATCGAGCTGGGTGCGAAAGTTCTTACCCTGTCTGACAGCGATGGCTGCATCCACGATCCCGATGGTCTGGATGCGGACAAGCTGCGATGGGTGAAGGAACTGAAGCAGGAACGACGTGGACGGATCAGCGAATATGCCGATAAATTCTCGTCTGCTTCGTACAAGGACAATGGCGAACCGTGGGGCGTAGATGCCGATATTGCCATGCCCTGCGCAACGCAGAACGAGATCGGAGAGGCTGAAGCAAAGGCCCTGGTCGAAAACGGTATCTGCGCGCTGGTGGAAGGTGCCAACATGCCAACCACCGCGAATGCGGTTGATATCCTGCGCAAGGCGAAGGTGCTCTACGCGCCGGGCAAGGCCGCCAACGCTGGCGGGGTTGCCGTGTCGGGTCTGGAAATGAGCCAGAATGCCGAGCGCGTCAGCTGGGAGCGAGAGACGCTGGAAGATATGCTGGCCGACCTGATGAGCGACATTCACGGCAAATGCCTGGAACACGGCGGAGAAGACGATGATTATATCGACTATGCCAAGGGCGCGAATATTGCCGGTTTCAAAAAGGTGGCCGATGCCATGCTGGCGTTTGGCGTCATGTAGAAATCCGCCTGTTCGGGCTTTATGTCATGCCGCCTCCGTTCTATCGCAGGCGGCATGACAGATTATCAGAACATTCTCGTAGAGCAGCGCGGCGCGGTTACGCTTGTCACGCTGAACCGTCCCGATGCGCTCAACGCGCTGAATGCTGCCGTGCTGGCCGACCTGATCGATGCCTTCACCGCCTATGAAGCCGACGACACGCAGCGTTGCGCCGTGCTGACAGGTTCGGGCGACAAGGCCTTTGCCGCCGGTGCCGACATTAAGGAAATGGTGGAGAAGGACACCGCCGATTTCTACGACAAGGATTTCTTCTCCGGCTGGACAGATGATTTTACCCGCCGCACGCGCAAGCCGTGGATCGCCGCGGTCAACGGTTTTGCCCTGGGCGGCGGCTGCGAAGTGGCCATGATGGCCGATTTCATTATCGCATCGGACAAGGCGAAGTTCGGCCAGCCCGAAATCAAGCTGGGCGTGCTGCCCGGCATGGGCGGCACGCAGCGCCTGGTGCGCGCGGTGGGCAAGGCGAAGGCGATGGACCTGTGCCTGACGGGCCGCATGATGGACGCGGCCGAGGCCGAGGCCAGCGGCCTTGTGGCCCGCGTGGTGGAGCATGAGGAATTGCTGACAGAGGCCATGAAGGCGGCCTCGCAGATCGCCGCCATGGCCCCACTGGCCGCGATCGCCAACAAGGAAGCCGTGGATGCAGCGTTTGAAAACACGTTGGATCAGGGCATTAAATACGAACGTCGCCTGTTCCAGGTGATCACCGCAACTGCCGACAAGGCGGAGGGAATGTCCGCCTTCATCGAAAAGCGGGATCCGAAATGGACAGGGCGTTGAGCCTATAGAGGCGCCATAACCAGCGCTTTTCCGTCAGGGGCGAAGGTGACGCTGGCAAGGTCTGGTGCAATGGCACATTCGCCCGGACTGGCCAGCGCTGCCCCGGCAATCAGCACTTCGCCCGAAAGCGGCAGCACCAGCAACGGCTGGGCATAGCTGTAAAGCTGCGCCTCGTCCTGCACGCCTGCCACCAGATCAACGCGGAAGTCCGGCCCGTCCACCAGCATGGCGCTGCCGCTGGCGGGCAGGGATTTCCGCAGGGCGGTGTCATAAGGATTGCCATTGGCGGCGGTTACTCGGGGTTCCAGAAGAATTTCGCGTTGCGCGCCTGTGTTCCGCAACATTTCCACCACGACGCAGCCCGGACCGATGGCATGCACTGTGCCAGCAGGGATTGTGAAGACATCGCCAGTCTGCACTTCAAACCAGCGCATCAACTCCGCGATAGTACCGTCGCGAGCCGCCTTGGGCAGGACATCGGCAGTAAATGGCTGGTTAAAACCGATGCCGATCAAAGCGCCGGGTTGTGCGGAGATGACGATCCAGCATTTTTCCGAACCGCTATCGCCATGCCCTGCCGCCGCCGCTTGCTGCGCGCTGGGTTGGCACTGCACCGGTTGTGTTTCAGCGGTGAAGAGATATTTCACCAACAGATCTGGAAGTGAGGGCGGCGGATCGAACACGATCTCGCCCACGCGCATCTTTTCTGGCGCGGTGAACGGCGCTGGCAGGGTGTCGCAGCCCCAGACCTGCTCGACAAATCGGGTGGAAAGCAGCATCGGCGTGTCAGCCGTCCAGATGCGTTTGGATTTGCGCAGGTGCGCAAGGGCCTTGTAAGCTGCTAACCATGTCGCTCCCTTTTTTCATGTCCTATCGGGTTTAGACGAACGGACACCAAAGGCCAGACCAAGCCGGTTGAACCGGCTGGACTGCGTGGACGTGGACAGCGATAGTCAACAGAATAAGCGATTGAGTGAGTAGGCCCCAGACATGCCCGAAATTGCCGAAATAGAGCGCGATCCGCGTTGGCTTCCACACGCGCTGGACATACAAACGCAACGGATGCAGTTCGTGCGAATAGAGCGATCTGTCCTGTCGCAGCCGCCATTTCTCGCCGATTTCAAACCGGCTGGCACCGGAGACGAGGTTTGGCTTTCCTTCGATCAGGTAAAGGCGATGCGGCCTGAAACCTGGCCGTTGCATTTCATCTTCCATTCCGCCTTCTGCCGCTCCACCCTGTTGGTGCGAGCGCTGGAGATTGAGGGCGTATCGGCAGGGCTGGCGGAGCCGGGTATTATTGCTCAACTGGCAGGTGCCGGCGCAGGTGCCGCTTCTCTGGTGAAACCCGTATGTGATCTGCTTTCGCGGCCATGGGGGCAGGGGGAGGCGGTATTCGTCAAACCCACGAACCACGCCAATATGCTGATCCCTGCACTGCTGGACGCGCGACCCGATGCGCAGGCCGTGCTGATGACCAATGGCCTTGCACCTTTTTTGCGATCCGTTTCGCGGCGCGGGCTGATGGGGCGGCGTTGGGGGCGGCAGCTGTATCTGGAGATGATGGGCTATGCCGCGATGGACCTTGGCATGGATGCGCGCGAACAGTTCAGCATGACCGATCT
>JBASBA010000556.1:0-2285 GCA_049650885.1 Alteraurantiacibacter sp.
CCAAAGGGCCAGCGCTGCTGCCGGGGCAAGCATATCGGTGTTCATTGAAAATTCCTCTCCCTCAACAGGTCTAAGCCTGCTTGCGCGCAATTGGATTGTCAATTGAAACGTAATCGGCGGCGCAGCACTTGTTAGCCGGCGATGACATTCGCAAATTGCTGTGGGTCCACATTGCCGCCGGACAACATGATGACAGTAGTGCCGTCCAGTTTTGCCTTGCCGGAAAGGGCGGCCGCCAAGGCTACCGCGCCTCCCGGTTCAAGCACCAGGCGCAGGTTGGCAAAGGCGAAGCGCTGTGCATCTTTCACCTCGTCCTCGGTAACTCGAATGCCGTGTTCGCACCGCTGTTTCAGTATGGCAAAGTTGATCGGGCTGGTCTGGAAGGTTTGCAGGGCGTCGCAGGCCGTGACCGGAGGCGACGCGCCAATGGATTGGATTTCCCCTGTTTCAATGGATCGGCAAACATCGTCCCAGCCTTCCGGCTCCACCGGAACGATGACAGCATCCGGACAGGCGATGGCGAGGCCGGCCGATAATCCGCCACCGCCACAGCACGCCAGTATGCGGGTTGGGGCGGGCGCGCCCTGGATGTCCATCTGGGAAAGGATTTCGATGCCTGCGCTGCCTTGCCCCTCGATCACCCACGGGTCTGCAAAGGCGTGGACGTAGGCTGCCCCTTTTTCCGCTGCCAGGTTCTGTGCGATTTCCTCACGGTTCTGCGTCATGCGGTCGTAAGTGATAACTGCCGCGCCAAGTGCCTTGGTGCGATCCAGTTTGATGGGCGGCGCATCCTGCGGCATGACTATCGTCGCCTCGATACCCAGCCGCTTTGCCGCCCATGCCACGCCTTGCGCATGGTTGCCGCTGGATACCGCCACCACGCCTCTTGCTCGTTCCTGCGGGTCAAGCGCAGTTAGCCGGTGCCATGCCCCGCGAATTTTGAACGCGCCGACGGGTTGCAGGCATTCTGCCTTCACCCACACATTCGCGTCGGCAATCTCCAGCGGGATAAGCGGCGTGGCAGGCAGGATATCGGCAATCTTGCCTGCGGCATCGATCACGCCGTCATGTGTCGGTTGGCGCATGGTTTCAGGTTTCGTCATGGCCGCCAGCATATGGCGAGATTGCAGTGATGAGGCCAGAGGCTTCATGCTTTCCTACATCGGACCCCCCGCCCAGCAGGCTTGCATGTTCATGCACGATACCCTGTTCCGCAGAACTCAGCCCTTTCGGGCATATCTGCAGGCAAGCGTTCTTCAGCATCAGGACACTGTTCCTGGTGTTCCGCATTAGGGCGAAAACCCCTTCCATTTGACGCAGATTTGGGGGAGGGGGAGCGCCGTATCCCGTTTTGCGGGCAAGACGGACAGGAGAAGTGCAATATGACTGATTCCAAGATCAACGACACGCGGAAGGCAGAGCTGCTTTCCACCACCGTCGAGCATATCGACATCACCAGTTTCGATGCGCGCCCGATCATCGATTCGATGAAGAAGATGAGCTTCACCAGCCGCGATCTTGCCAATGCGACGGGCATCTACAACCAGATGCTGGAAGACAAGAATTGCACTATCTTCCTCGTCATCGCAGGGTCAACCAGCGCGGCGGGTTGCATGGATCTGTATGCAGAACTGATCCGGTCGAACATGGTGGATTGCGTGGTGGCAACCGGCGCCACTATCGTGGACATGGATTTCTTCGAAGGGCTTGGCCACAAGCATTATCAGGCGCTGGAAGTGCCCGACGATGATACGCTGCGCAGCCTCTATATCGATCGTATCTACGATACCTATATCGATGAAGAACAGCTCCAGGATTGCGACTTCACGATCAACAAGATCGCCAACGAACTGCCTCCCGGCCCCTATTCCAGCCGCGCATTCATCCGCGAGATGGGCAAGTATCTGGTGGAGCATGGCAAGAAGGATAACAGCCTCGTCAAGCTGGCGTACGAGCATGACGTGCCGATTTTCTGCCCCGCATTCGTGGATAGCTCTGCCGGGTTTGGTCTGGTGAAACACCAGGTCGATCAGATGGCGAAGGACGAGCCCTATCTGATGATCGACGCGGTTGCCGATTTCCGTGAACTGACCGACATCAAGATCCAGGCTGGCGAAAGTGGCCTGCTGATGGTGGGTGGCGGTGTGCCCAAGAACTTCATTCAGGACACCGTCGTGTGTGCCGAGATACTGGGCTACTAGGACGTGTCGGTGCACAAGTATGCCGTCCACATCACCGTTGCCGACGTGCGCGAAGGTGCGTGTTCTTCTTCCACGCTGCAGGAG
>JBASBA010000557.1:0-4617 GCA_049650885.1 Alteraurantiacibacter sp.
GCGGTGGATGATCCGGCCCCTGCGATCGAGCAGGCGCGACAGGCCGCATTTGCCACCGCGATGCAGCGCGCGCGCAATTACGCGCGGCTGGCCGGGTACGGTGATATCAGGCTGCTGGAGATCAGCGAGAACGTGACGCAGGGCGCCCCAAGGCCGATGATGCGGCTGACCGCCAGCGATGCATCGTCAGTTGAATCCACCCCTGTCCGCCCCGGACAGGTGGAGACCGGCGTTACAATCAATTTCAACTTCGAGATGGTGCAGTAACCCATTTGCAACAGGATGCTGAACGGGGGTGCGAACCGATATTCACTCCTTGTTCAATGCCTTGGGGTTAGGCACACTTCCATCATGAAACTATTTTCCACCCTTCTCGCATCGGTCGCGCTTGCTGCCTCCCTGGCAGCATCGCCGGCCCATGCCGCACAATCGCGCGGCGACCAGCAGAGTGCGCGGGCGGAAATGCAGGCGGGTCGAAACATGCCGATCCGCGAAATCGAACGGCGCATCATCCCGCGTATGGAGCGTGGGGATGAATATATCGGCTTTGAATATGATGCCACCGCGCAGGCCTATCGCCTGAAGTTCATCCGCAATGGTCGTATGATCTGGGTGGATGTGGATGCGCAGACGGCGCGCATCCTGCGTATTTCGCGCTGATATAATCCTTTTACGGGCGGAAACTTCCCCATCGCTTGACGCGTTTAAGGCAAAAGCCCACTTGTCGGGCGTGATTGCAGGGGAGAACTAATCGCATGCGCATCCTGATCGTCGAGGACGAGCCTACGCTTGGCCAACAACTTAAGTCGACGCTGGAGCAGAACGGCTATGCAGTGGATCTTTCCACCGATGGCGAGGACGGCCATTTCCTTGGCAGTACCGAGGAATATGACGCCGTCGTGCTCGATCTTGGCCTGCCTGAGATTGACGGGCTGACCGTGCTCGGCATGTGGCGCAAGGAGGGGCGCAATTTCCCTGTCCTGGTGCTGACCGCGCGCGACAGCTGGTCTGACAAGGTGGCAGGTCTGGATGCAGGCGCGGACGATTATCTGGCCAAACCATTTCAGACAGAAGAGCTGATAGCCCGCCTGCGAGCGTTGATCCGCCGCGCCTCTGGCAACGCTTCGTCCGAACTTACCGCAGGTGATGTGCGGCTGGATACCCGTTCCGGCCGTGTGACGCTGGCAGGAGAGCCGGTGAAGCTGACTGCGCAGGAATACAAGCTGCTGAGCTATCTGATGCACCACAAGGGCAAGGTGGTCAGTCGAACAGAACTTATTGAACATATATATGACCAGGATTTCGATCGCGATTCGAACACGATCGAAGTTTTTGTCACCCGTATCCGCAAGAAGCTAGGCGCAGAAGTGATCACGACGATCCGTGGCCTCGGTTACAGTCTCGACGACCCGGACGGCCCATCCCGCGAGTAACGCGGCGGCGGGGGACCAGTCTGTGATGTCTGCAAATAGCGATCCTGTCGGTTCCGACGGCAGTGTTCGCTATGGTTCGCGCCATACCGGCAGTCTTGCCCGGCGTATGATGCTGATCGCTGCGGGGTGGATTTTTGCTCTGCTGTTGCTGGGTGGGCTGGCGCTGGATCGGGCCCTGACAAACCTTGTTTCCAACCAATTTGACGAACAGCTTGGTATCTCGCTCAACGCGATGATCCTCTCCGCCGAACTGGACCCCTTTGGCGAAGTCCGTTTCAACCGCATCCTTGGCGATCAGCGGTTTCTGGAGCCTAACAGCGGGTTTTACTGGCAGATCAGCGGTGACGGAGTGCAGCCATATCCCTCGCGCTCCCTTTGGGACAATTTCCTCGACATTCGCGACGATGCGCAGGCGAACGAGACTATCTTCTACGATTCCAGCCAATTCGAGAATGAAAAGCTGCGTATGGCCCAGCGCACCGTTGCACTGCCCGGCAATGATGTGGACTGGCAATTTGTCGTTGCCGCCAATCGGGAGGAACTGGACCAGCAGATTGCCGATAACCGTTCGATTCTGGCATGGTCTTTCGCGGTGCTGGGCATTGGCTTGATGCTGATGGCCATGGCGCAGACATGGTATGGCCTTGGACCGCTGCGGCGTGTGCGCAAGGCCATCGCCCGTATCCGCTCCTCCGGCAGCAACCGCGTTACCGATCCCCTGCCACTGGAAGTGCAACCGATGGTGGACGAGCTTAATGCGCTGCTGGAACATTCCGAATTACAGGCGGAAGAAGCGCGGCGTCACGCTGGCAATCTTGCCCACGCGCTGAAGACGCCGCTGACGGTGGTGACGAATGCTGCCAGCGCCGCCGCGCCCGATCTTGACGAAACTGTTCTTCGTGAAGCCGCCACGATGCGCCGCCAGGTCGATCACCACCTGGCCCGCGCGCGTGCGGTTGGCAGGCGCGCTGTCGGCCTGAGCCGCGCCAATGTCATGGATAGCGCCTTGGCCGTGGAACGGGCTGTCAGCCGCCTTTATGCCCAGGTGCGCTTCGATCTTGCCGGTGAGAATGGCGCGCATGTCGCTGTCGAGCGGCAGGATCTTGACGAAATGCTTGGGAACCTGATCGAGAACGCGGCAAAATATGGTGGCGGCAGCGTGTTTATCACCGTGGATGCCGAACCTGGCGCATCGCAATGTGCAATCATGATAGAGGATGACGGCACGGGTATCCCCGAAGAAATGCGCGTCGAAATATTTGGCCGTGGTGCGCGCCTGGATACAGAAAAGCCGGGAACGGGACTTGGCCTCGCGATCGTGCGGGATGTGGCAGAAATCTACGGTGGCAGCGTTGCACTGGGTGAAAGCGAGGACATGGGCGGCCTGCTGATCACTTTGCATTTGCCCCGCGCCAGCGAGTAATGTGCAAGCCAGTGCGCGCTTTGGGGCAGTGGCTATTCGCCTTCGTCGAGCAAATCCAGCGCGGTCTTGATGACATGATCGGAATCGGCAGGTTTGGGCAGATGGATCGCGCCAAGACTGCGCACCCGCTCGTCTGCACGGTTCAGGTCACCAGAGTGCAATAGATAGGGAATACTCAGCCGATCGAGTTCCTCGGCCACGGGGACGCAGGTTTCTGTGCCCTTCAGCGACACATCAAGAACAGCAACGTCGATCTCCTGGCTTTCGAGATGGCCCAGGGCCTTCTCCACATCGGATGCGCAGAACACGGCGCAGCCCTCGTCTTCAGCTGCAAACTCCAGGTCCATAAGGATCAGGGGCTCATCATCCAGCAATAGGATAGAGGCTTTCGACATGATCTGATCTTTCAGTTAGCTGGCAGGAAATTCAATGACGACTTGCAAACCCTCGGGGCTCCAGTCGCGCTGAATCGTGCCGTCGGCATGTTTTACAAGGCGGTCGATAATTGCGTTGCCCGAACCTTCGCCATCCGTCGGAGGGAAAATGGTGGGGCCACCGCGTTCCAGCCATGTGATGATCAGACGGTTGTTTTTCTCGCCATCAAGCCGCCAATCCACGTTGACGGTCCCTTCGTCGGCAGACCACGCGCCATGCTTTTCAGCATTTGCGGCAAGTTCATGCAGCGTGACGCCAACGCCCGACACCACGGCAAAGGGCACTTTCGCGCCGTTGCCACTAAGCTTTAGCCGGTCTGTGCCGAAGTCGTGCGGGGCAAGGATCGCACGGATGGCCTCGCCGATCTGGATATTGCCGCTGGAAGCTTCGTCCAGCGTCGTTTCGTAGGCGCGGCCCAAGGCCTGCACCCGATCGTTGATTTCGCGCGCTTCGCTTTCAACGCCGCGCATTCTTCCGGTGATGTTCACGATCCCGGAAATCACCGCGAACATGTTCTTCATGCGGTGTGACAGCTCTCTGGCCATTTGCTTGGCGTGAAGTTCCTCCGCACGCGCGGCGCGGACATCTGAAACGTCCCACTGGCTGCCGAAGAAATACAGCAATTCGCCTTCGCTATTGTAAATGGGGCCGATATGAAGCGCGTTCCAGAACTTTTCGCCGTTCTTGCGATAGTTAATCAATTCTACGACGGTCACGTCTTCAGTCTCGATAGCCTCGCGAATTTTCGCGACAGCTGCCGGATCGGTATCCGGCCCTTGCAAAAACCGACAGTTCTGGCCGTTGATTTCCTCTTCGGAATAGCCGGTAAGCTCTCGAAATGCGCGGTTTGCAAAGATGATCACATCGTCTTTGTGGTGCGGATCCGTGAGGCAGATTGCCATTCGGGTTTGCGCCATTGCCTGCTCAAACAAGACGCCAGATGCGCCCGAAAACTGGTCTTCCGGGTGAGCTTCGCGAAATCTCTCAGGACTGGAATCGTAACCGGGGCCGACATCATAGACCTGCCCGCTTCCTTTGGAGACCTCTCCCGGAACTATCGTTTTCGGCTTATCCATATTCGGCAGCCAAACGCCCAAGGGTCACAAGAAGTTCCTTGGCAGAAAAATAGCATTGTGATGCATTAATCACCGCGCGCGATGCGATGATGCCGGATTACTTCATCGATCACGAAGCGGATGAACTTTTCGCTGAATTCGGGATCCAGATCGGCATCTATCGCCAGATTGCGCAGCCGTTCAACCTGCCGCGCCTCCCGGCCGGGATCGGCAGGAGGCAGCTTGGTCTTGGCTTTGTATTCGCCCACGG
>JBASBA010000558.1:0-6071 GCA_049650885.1 Alteraurantiacibacter sp.
TTGAGGATGTAGACCTTCTCCCCATCGTCGACCAACTTGTCCAGCATTCTTGAATACAGGTTGAGAACCGCATCGCGATCACCGATCCTGAAGACGTTCTCGTTGATGATGAAGCCGACGGAACCGGGGTCGGGATATTCCACCTTCGCGGGATCGTAGGACTTGTGGATTTCAGCGGGTTCGGGAAAGATCTTTTCCCTGATCACCATGTCAGCCGACAGTTCGACATTGTCGAGGCCGAGAGACTTCAGGCACGCGTAACCTTCCTTTTCCCGGGCATAGATCCTGGTGCAGTATTTCAGCTCTTCCTTGACCTCTTTCAGGAACTCCGCGTCATCGTCCTCGCCCCAATCGAACGGGCCGAAACTTTGCGGCATCAGGATGATGGGTTTGTTATGTGCCTTGGCAATTCGGATAGTTTGCAGCAACATGCGTCCGCCACCCTTCCCCCAGCCGGAGCCGAGGGTATAGCCGCTCGCATCGAGGATGGCGTCTGCCTCTCTCAAGGCCTTGTCCATCTGTTTGATCTTGCCCTTCCACTTGTCGGTCTTGCGAGAACGACCGGCTAGAAAAGTGAGGAAAGGGGTCAGCAGCGGAACGTTGTTCAGATGATACTTGTACAACAGTCGCGTGTAATCATCGTATGGCATCAGCGTGAATGAATACTGATCAGGGTCATCGTACTTGTTAGAGAATGCGGTGACCGTGCAGTCCTTGTACATAGCCTTGAGGCTGTAATACAGCGATAGAAACATCGCTTGGGAACCTTTGTTTCTCATTTGAATGCCGGTGATCACAAAGTTCTTCATGTTTCTTGACGGCCTTTTTCTTTATTACGTCGCCCTGGCGCGTAAATTCGCGAGCCCAAGAGTATCGCCCCGGCCGCTGTTGATCGTGATTCTACGATATTCGGGTTAACAGGCTATGGTCCCACCCGCAGGTGAGCAAAGCGATTAGCCCATAATTGACTTCTTCGAGGACAATTGGGGAGGAATTCCTTCCGCAATTGGCACAGGGCGCCAAGACCATTCCGGCGCACGCGTCGTGCATGGAAGATCAGTCCCCGACGGTGCGATACTACTTGCCGTACCAATGGTTGAGCGATTGTCCGCTCATCGTCTCCAACGCCTCGATAGTAGGGCTGTAATAATCGTTGAGGCGCTTTCTGATGTCTTCCGTCATTTCAGGATAAACGGTCTTGCGCGCTACAAGTCCGCGCGCCGCCTCGAACGGGGCAGTGCCGCGCAAGGGGCGGACGAGTGGTTTCATCCATGCAAGGCTCTGCCGCATTCCCGCAGGCACGAGCGGCGCAGTCTTGTCCTTCACCTTTGCCATCCCTTCCGGTGCCAGGGCACGGTCGGGCAAGCCCAGATGGTTGCGGACTTGCGACATCTGTTTTTGCGGCGCCTTGGCCACTCCATCGAAAAACAGGATGAGAAGCCTGTCCCGCCCGTACAGATCGATGAAGGGTTGCAGATGTGACGCGAAATTGCCGGACCCCAGCATTTGCGTGTTCTCGCCCGCGGACGGATCAAGGTAAGACTGAATGTCCGGCCCGACTTCGCCGCGCCTGAATAACATGCAATAGCTGGAATAGGCCCGCTCAACCGGATTGCGCAGCTGTGCGATCAGCTTGACCTGCGGTAAATCACGGTGAAGCCGCTTTGCCGCTTCGGGCACGTAGAGGTAGGAATTCGATTTTTCGCCAACCACCTTTCCAATACCCTCATCGCTGAACTGGGAAAGATACCAGTCATGGCCGCGATCGTATTCCCTGGAGAAATAGTGAAGCTCGGGGTCAGGCAAATATACGGCGGGGTCCGACTGCAGCTGCGTTTGAAGCCAGGTGGTCGCCGACTTCGCGGCACCAATGATGATGAAATCGATGTCTTTGAACTGCATTGGCTTTGTAACCTTCGGTTGACGCGCCTTCAGTCGGGCTGAAGTGCATTGCACGAGATGCGCTTTGAAATTCGCATACAAGAGGAATGAAATTTCGCCTTAAGTTACAGAATTTCGCGCACCACACCATTGCGCAGACAGGGCAGACCTTGCCCGTTGGAGCTAGCCCAAATAAAAAGGACAAGGCCGAAGGGGTATCCGCTTTCGCCATTGCTCCCACCACAATACCCACTTTGATGTATCCGCTCGCAATGCTGGCAAGCAGATATACTTATGCGCTCTTTGTCAGACGGCCCGATTTTGGCATCGCAGGGTTCAACGCAGCGGCCTTAGCGCGCGGCTTCCTGATCGACCTTCGTTGCGTCGATATCATCTGAATATCTGTTCCGGGGGGAAAACTAGTTGATATTCACAGATCCACTATTTCTGTTCGTCTTCATGCCTGTCGTATTGATTTCATTCTATACGATTGCGCATTTTTTCGGGAAGAATGCAGCACTGATCGTGCTGTTTGTTTCCTCGATCATATTTTACATCCCCCACAGCATGTTCTCCGTCACGCTGTTGATCTTCGCGCTCATCGTGAATTTCACAGTCGCGATCATCATCACTTTCATGGAAGACGGCAACAAGCGAAGAAAACAGCTCTATCTTGCAGGGCAGGCCTATAACTTCCTTTCCCTGTGTTACTTCAAATACAAGATCGTGACGCTCCTGTTCGGCCCCAGTGCCGGACTGCTGGTGGACATCGCGGGCATCGCGATACCGGCCGGGATATCCTTTTACACATTTCACCAGGCGGCCTTCCTGGCTGACGCATATTCGCGTGAAAAGAACGTGGTGGAGTTTTTGGGAAAGCTGCGTTCACCGCAATCGGTGGTGTCCGCATTCTGCCGCTACGGTGCTTTCGTCAGCTTCTTTCCCCAGTTGATAATCGGCCCGATCACCTACCTCAGCGAATTCAATCCTCAGGTACAGTCAAAGCGGTTTCTTGGTTTTAACCCCATCGATTTCGCGGTCGGGCTTACCTTCATTGCGATCGGCATGTTCAAAAAGGTTGTCATCGCAGACAATCTTGCGCCCACCGTGGATATCGTTTTCAGCGCGGCCAATGTGGGCGCGGAAATTCATCCGGTACAGGCATGGATCGGCGCGCTGGCATATATGGGTCAGCTCTACTTCGATTTCTCCGGCTATTCGGATATGGCACTGGGCCTCGCCCGGATGTTCGGCCTGCGTTATCCGATCAACTTCTTTTCGCCCTTCAAGGCCAACGGGATCATCGATTATTATCGCCGCTGGCACATGACGCTGACGCGAGTGATCGCCCGGTTTCTCTATACCCCGCTCTCCGTTGCCGGAACGCGCTATGCCATGTTCAACCGGCTGGCCCCCATCCCGGCGCATCTGCTCAGCCTGTGGCTGCCGATGCTAATCAATTTCCAGATCATCGGCATTTGGCACGGTGCCTTGTGGACCTTTGTGGTCTTTGGCCTGATGCATGGTTTCTGGTTTGCGCTGGAGACGGAAGTTCGGGCATCGAAATGGTATCGCAATTTCCAGAAGGGCAAGTCCCGATTACTCATCGGGTTTCTGGAGCGGGCGGTGTTCTTCATACCCCTGCTGCTCAGCCTCGCAATGTTCCGTTCGGAAAGTGTGAGCGGCGGCTTCCACCTCTTCTCACAAATGTTCGGCACATCGTTTGACGCGCCATCTGCGTTCAACATGCGCTACCCTGTGATGATGCTGGGGATCGCGTTCTCCATCATATACCTGTGCCCCAACAGTGTGGAGCTGATGCGGCGGTATCGGCCGGCCATCATGACTTACGACAACAAGAGCTATGGTCCCGCTTTCCTGCGCCGCCTGTGGCGGCCTGGCTGGGTGCAGGCGATTTACATGTCCATTCTGGTGCTTGCGGCGCTGTATTACGTGTCGCGCCAGCCGCCATTCCTCTATCAGGGATTCTGACGCCATGACGAAGCCAGAGCGATCAGCAACCGCCACAGGATCTCCCGCAGTCAGAGGCAGGCCTCCGCTGGCAAGGATACGCTGGAAAGCGGCACGCCCGATGATCTGGGCCGCCGGACTGATATCGGCCCTATACCTGTCTCTTGCCGCTGTCGTGATCGCGGTTGATCCGCACAACATCTATAGTTGGGGAGCCGAGACGCGGCTCCAGCCCGACAATACACCAAGAGATCACGTGATCGACTGGATCGATGTCGCCACCAAGGACCCGACGTATAACACCTTTCTGGTGGGTAGCTCGATTACCGCGATGTACACGCCGGAATATATGCGAGGCGTGCTTGGGCCGGACGTTCGGGCAGCCAATCTCAGCTATGGTGGGCCGCGCCCAATGGATCGCGATATGGTGCTTGGCCGGCTGGTCGAAAATCCCAATGTCGAGCACGTGATCCTCACCTTCGACTGGACCTATATGCTGGATCCGCAGACCGCCAATCGCGGATTTCCGACGTTTCTTTACGATGGGGATGTCACCAACGATCTGCGGATGGTGAACCTTCCCAATATTCGCAGAACCTTCGATATATTGCGTGGCAATCTGACCTACAGCAATCAGGACGATGAGCGATACAAGCTGTATGTCGATACGATGTACAACCGCTTCCAAAGCCCGCCCGAACTGGCGAGGATCGGTCGACTGGTGGCAAGAAACCGAACCGGCATCAATGATTCCAGCGGCAGGGATTGCGACAGCTTTCCGGCAATCAACGACCAGTTGATCCCCGATATCCAGGCTCTTTCCGGCAGGGGTGTCGACGTGGATATTCTTTTCCCGATCGTCTCATATGCGTTTTACCATGTGCGCCGCAACGACATCAGCCCCACCCTGCTGGACGAGCAGATGATCGCACGGCGCTGCCTGGTGAATGCCGTTGGCGATGTTGAAAACGTCAGGCTTTTCGCGCTGGACGCTGATCCCGCCGTCGCAGGCGACCTCGGCAATTTTCGAGAGGTAGGGCATGTCTACAACCCTGATATCCTGCGAAGGTTCGTCAGTGCGTTGAAAACCGGTGAGGACCGCGTGACACCGGAAAATATCGCGGAATACGAAGAAAGCATTCGCTCGGCAGTTCAAGCCTACCGCCTTGACGAAAATTATACAGATCTAAAGACCGTACCGCCTAGCTTTTGACACGCCAAATACAGATCACCCACGCATCACGTCTTAACGAAAAAGGATTATCGACATGTCGGACCAGCAGGCCATTCTCGACAAGGTTACACAGATTATCCGGGATCTGTTCGATGAATACGACGGTCCCGTTACGATGGAAACAACGGCTGACGATGTGGAGCAGTGGGACAGCCTGTCACACGTGCGATTGATGGTGATGATCGAGATGGAACTGGGCGTTCATTTCAGCACGACTGAAATGCAAAGCTTCAAGAATCTGGGCGATCTGGTTACCGCAGCGGCAAAGCAGAAGACATGAAGTCCACCAGCTTTCCGTGGCGCGCCCCATTGGCCAGGGACTGGGCAGAGCGCCTTGCCGAGATCGAGGCCCTTGTCGCTGATGGGCAGGAGCCGGATTACGTCGCTATCAAGACCCTTGCCAATCAGCAATTGGAAATGCGCGAACAGGTGCGTGTTGAGCGGCTGGCAAAGAAGCTGTCAAAAGCAGCTCTCGACGGGTCCGCATTTGCGCCGGTAAAGCTCGGGCTGCTCGGCTCACGAACACTCAGCTATCTTCCCGACCCACTTGCCGCGGCAGGGCTTGCGCGGGGCCTCGCGATATCGTCTGTGGAAGCGCCTTACGATAGCGTGGCAAGCTATGCCTATTCGCCCGCCGATTGCTTTGGCCAGGCTCTGGATGCCCTGCTTGTGGTTCTGGACGAAGGCGCCTTTCCAGGCGAGCGTCCCATGCTTGATCAGGCGGCAGAGAACGAGGCTGTGGCGGATGCTGGCAATCTTGTAAACGCGCTGGCCGCAGCAGCACAGGAAAAATCCGGTTGCAAGGCGATATTCGCAACCCTGCCAGCAGCGATGCAGGTCTCATCGGCAGAACTGGCGACCCCTGGTTCCAGCGCGCGTTTCAGGCAACGTATCAACCTTCTGCTTGCCGAAGGTGCGATGGAGGGCCGGTGGCTGTTGTGGGATCAGGCGGCGCTGGCCAGCAGGGTTGGCCTGGAAAATTGGT